>CABRLT010000372.1 GCA_902471785.1 uncultured Collinsella sp. | reverse complement strand
GGACCAGCTGCTCGAGCGCATCGCCCTTTTGCGTGCCGAGCAGACCATCTATCCGGCACAAGACGACATTCTCAATGCCCTCGCCTACACGCCGGCCGACCAAGTCAAGGTCGTTATCTTGGGCCAGGATCCCTATCACGGGCCCAACCAAGCCATGGGACTGTCATTCTCGGTTCCCGCGACGCAGACCAGGCTGCCGCCCAGCCTGCGCAACATCTATAAGGAGCTCAACGCCGACCTTGGCTGCCCCATTCCCGCCACGGGCGACCTAACACCATGGGCGCAGCAGGGCGTCCTTCTCCTAAACACCACGCTCACCGTGCGCGAGCACGCCGCCAACTCTCACGCCAAGCTGGGCTGGAGCACCCTGACCGACTACATCATCGAGCGCTGTTGCCTACTGCCGCAGCCCATGGTCTTTTTGGCCTGGGGACGCTTTGCCCAGCAGATGGTCGAAGGCAAGCTCGCCGCAACTGGTGCGGGCGAGGCGACTGGCAAGTTCTGCCTGGCATCCACGCACCCCTCGCCGCTTTCGGCCAACCGGGCAACGGCAGAGCTTCCCGCCTATATGGGCTCGCGCCCCTTCTCGGCCGCCAATCAGCTACTCGAACAGCACGGCTCGACCCCCGTCAGGCTTTCCATCGGGCGCATTTCCTATTCGGGCCAAATAAATTGTGTGCGGCCGGCCTCGCCGCCATCGATTAGCAGACTCTGCCCGGTCATAAACCGGTTGGTCACGCCCACAAAGTAGATCCACTCGGCGATCTCTTGGGCGGTGGCCCAGCGCTTAAGCGGCGTGAGCTCCATAATCTGGTTCCACAGGTGTTCGTCTTCCATCACGCAACGGTTGAGCGGCGTGATAACGCCACCCGGGTCCACACTGTTGGCGATAGCCTGCGGCGCCAGACGGTTTGCAAGGTTCTTGGTGTAGGCGATAACGCCGCCCTTGCTGGCGGCATAGTCGGGAAACTCCGATCCCGTATGCCCGCTCGCCGACCCCACATTGACCACGGATTTGATAGCCGGCGCCGGCTTGGCGGCAAGCCCCTCCCCCGCAAAGGCGTAGCGCTCGGTCACGTTGATAGTGCCATACAGGTTGGCGGCGATGTCGTCGGCCGAATCCTGCGTACCGGCAACGTTCACGATTATCTGAGGCTCAAGATCGCCTGGAAACGAGTCCGGCTCGCGGACATCAACAATCAAATGGCGGTAGCGCTCGTGTTCGATCGCCGCCGACAGCAAATCAAAGCCCACGACCTCGTGGCCCTCGTCCAAAAAGCGCTGCACGCATGCGGCTCCGATACCGCCCGAAGCA
Organism: uncultured Collinsella sp.; assembly: GCA_902471785.1. Classification (GTDB taxonomy): domain Bacteria; phylum Actinomycetota; class Coriobacteriia; order Coriobacteriales; family Coriobacteriaceae; genus Collinsella. Next base: position 197 of record CABRLT010000372.1, on the reverse strand, counting down.
CCCGTGATCAAAACCCGCATACTTGCTCCTTAGGCGGTTGCGTGGCGCTCGAGGTACTCGGAGCCCACATTCTCGCGCTCCCAGCCGCGCACGACCTTGTAGCCCACGGGGCTCAGGAAGACCTCGCACAGCAGCTCGGCAACAGCGCCGGTCAGCGAGCACATAAGGACCTGCACCCAGGTCCAACCAAAGAACGT
>CABRLT010000371.1 GCA_902471785.1 uncultured Collinsella sp. | reverse complement strand
GCGACATGTGCGCCACGCCTTCTAACTGGCGCTCGGCCGTCAGCGTGCCGGAGTATCTGCGTGCCCACGGTATCGTTGCCATCGAGGGCGTCGACACTCGTGCCTTGGTGCGCCACCTGCGCGACAACGGTTCCAAGATGGGCATCATCTCGACCGAGATCTTCGACGTCGACGAACTTGCCGGGCGTCTGTCCGCAGCGCCCACGCTGGCAGGCGAGAACCTGGTCAAGACCGTGAGCTGCCCCGAGCCTCACGAGTTTGCAGCTGCCGACCTGCCCTCCACGCATGACTTTGCGCTCGCGGCCGCCGCTCCTGCCCGCCACAAGGTGGTCGCCTATGACTGCGGCGTGAAGCGCGGCATTCTGGAGGGCCTCGTCCGCGCCGGTTGCGACCTTACCGTCGTGCCGTGGGACACGCCCGCGAGTGAGGTACTCGACATGAACCCCGATGGCGTCTTTTTGTCCAACGGCCCTGGCGACCCGGATGCCGTGGTGGAGACCTACGAGCAGGTGCAGCAGCTGATCGGCAAGGTGCCGGTCTTTGGCATTTGCCTGGGTCACCAGATGATTAGCCTGGCCTGCGGCGCTCAGATGGAAAAGCTTAAGTTCGGCCACCGCGGTGGCAACCAGCCGGTTATGAACCTGGTGAGCCGCCGCGTGGAGATTACCGCGCAAAACCACGGCTTTGGCCTGCTGTTCCCCAGCCTGGGCAAGCTGATTCCCGAGCTCTCTGGCGGCGAGACCGAGCATACGGCCGACGGCGATCTGCGCGCCTGGGTGCGCCGCGGCATCGCGCCGGTCGTGATGAACGATCGCTTCGGCCGCATTCGCCTGACGCATGTGAACCTCAACGACGGCACCGCCGAGGGCATCCAGCTGCTCGACGCCCCGTGCTTCTCGGTCCAGTACCACCCCGAGGCCTCGCCCGGCCCCACCGATGCCCACTACCTCTTTACCGCCTTTACGCGACTCATGGACGGCGAGGAGAACTACCTGGACATCGACACCGCGAAGGACCGCCTGCAGGGGTGGAACTTTGCTGAGTCCGAGACTGCCGCGACCGAGACCGAGGAGAACTAACATGCCGAAACGTACTGACATCAAGCGCATCCTCGTTATTGGTTCGGGCCCCATCGTTATTGGCCAGGCCTGCGAGTTCGATTACTCCGGCGCCCAGGCCTGCAAGGTGCTCAAGGAGGATGGCTTTGAGGTCATCCTGGTCAACTCCAACCCGGCGACCATCATGACCGACCCGGGCCTTGCCGACCGCACCTATGTCGAGCCCATCACCGCCGAATTTATCGAGCGCGTAATCAAGAAAGAGCGCCCGGACGCGCTGCTGCCCACGCTGGGCGGCCAGACCGGTCTGAACGCCGCCGTCGAGCTGGCAAAGGACGGTACGCTCGACAAGTACGGCGTCGAAATGATCGGCTGCGACCTGGCCGCTATCGAGCGCGGCGAGGACCGCAAGCTCTTTAACGAGGCCATGGCCGAGATTGGCCTGGAGGTCGCACGCTCG
>CABRLT010000370.1 GCA_902471785.1 uncultured Collinsella sp. | reverse complement strand
CACAAAGGTCCCTGTCCCCTTTGTGGCGGTTTTGCTTGCTGTGGTTATGCCAGCAGGTCGACTACGTTGAAGTCGGCGTTGCTCTTGGCGATGACTTCGCGGCTGCCAAAGACGCAGGTGGGCGACTCGGCTGCGATGCGCGTCACATCGGCGCCGAGCGAGCGCAGCTCACCGGGCGTAGCGGCGAGCATCTGGGCGCGGCGCTCCTCGCGTGCGTGCGGATCGAGCCCGGCCAGGTAGGTCGTGTTGCGGCGCTTGGTGAGCGCGTACGGCTTCACGGGCGCGTCCATGCCGCTCACGCAGCTCACGATAAAGCCCTCAAAGGCGGCCTCGTCGGGCTCAAAGCTGCCAAGCCATGCACCCGCGCGCTTCACGCGCTCAATCGAAGGATCGATCGCCGGGTCGCGGTAGGTGTAGAACGCCGTCTGGCGCTCGCCGGCTGCGCGGAATCCGCAGCCGTACGCACCGCCCTTCACGCGAATCTCGTTCCACAGGTAGTCGTAGGAGAGCGCGTTGGCGGCAACGGCCCAAGCGCCTGCCACGTCAATGCCCAAGCGACGCGGATCGCACGCACGCGCGGCAAAGCAGATGTCGCTGGGGATCACGAAAGCCTCGTGGCGGTCGCACGGCGCCGGCACCGCGAGCGCGTCGCGGCCGGCACCATCACCCGCACCCAGCCCCAGGTCGCCTGCGGCATTCCAGTACGCGTCAAAGTCCTCGTCGCTGCCGGTAAAGCTCGCCATGCAGCCATCGGCCACAAAGATGCGCTCCGCCAGCTCGGCAAGCTTGGTACGCAGCCCGTCCACGCGCTCGTCAAAGTGCTCGAGCAGATCGCGCAAGAACAGGTAGAAGTCTACGCCCGAGAGCTGCTCGCGCACCACGGCCGAAGGCGAGCTGTAGCTCATCGCGCGGCCGAGTGCCGCCGAGTGGCCGTTGTTGATAAAGCCCTGCTCAAGCCCAATGCGAATCTGCGTGAGCACGTCGCGCACTCGGCCGGCGTCGGCATCGAGCAAAAGCGTGCTCGACCATACCTCGCGCGGCAGACTCGCCAGCGCATCGATCTTCTCGGACAGGGTGCCGGCGCTCACCAGCAGGTAGGGGCGCACGCCGTCCACTTCGGGCTGCGTCATGACTTCGGTCGTAAAGCTCAAAAAGCCGAGCTTGCCAGCGAGCAAGTTGTCGAGTTCCTCGGCCGAGTGCTCGCGCGTGGGCAGCTGCTTAAGCAGGCGGCAGAGCAGTGTCACATAGGGCAGGTCCTCAAACGCGACGCAGCTCAGGTCGAAATACTGCATGGCGTAGGCCAGACGGTTGGTGGGGATGCCGTGGCGCAGGCAGGGGATGGGCGCGGTCGTGTCCACGACCAGCGGCGGCTCGGGGCGCGCCTCGCCAATGTCGGACACGCGCAGGCGCGGCAGTGTGGCCTTGGCCTCGGGTGTGTCCTCGGCCTCCTGCGCGGCACGCAGCACGGCCGTGCGCTCGACCACGTCGGCCAGCTCGGCATCGGTCATGGCGTCGCGCT
>CABRLT010000369.1 GCA_902471785.1 uncultured Collinsella sp. | reverse complement strand
AGGCCGCGCCAGTCAAGGGGGACGTCGATGCTGTGGTCCTCGACATACAGGCCGGGGACGTGGTACGAAGTGATGAGCGCCATGTGATGCTTCCGTTCGTTGCGGTGTTTCGGGTTGACCAATTCTACCGCCGCAGGTGAGGTCATGCGCAAATCGGCTACCATGGTTGCAAACTTCTAGGAGAAAGGGCCGCCCATGTCGGTCGATATAGCCACGTATGTCCACGATCTTGCCGTTGCCGCCAAGGCAGCGTCGGCCTCGCTTGCCACGGCGAGCGATGAACAGCGCCAGGAGGCCGTGCGCGCCATGGCCGCAGCACTGCGCAACGGTGTCGACTCCATCGTCGCCGCCAACGAGCTCGATATGTCCGCTGCGCGTGATGCGGGCACCTCGGTCGGATTGCTCGACCGCTTGCTGCTGACGCCCGAGCGCGTTGAGAGCATGGCCGCCGGCCTGGAGAAGCTCGCCGAGCTGCCCGATCCCGTGGGCCGCGTGCTCGATCACCGTGTGCTTGCGAGTGGCGTGGACCTTACGCGCGTGAGTGTGCCGCTGGGCCTGGTTGCCATGGTCTACGAGGCGCGCCCCAACGTGACGGCCGACGCCGCGGGCATCTGCATCCGCACCGGCAACGCCTGCATTCTGCGCGGCGGTTCGCTAGCCTATCACTCGTGCGCCATGATTTCTGAGCTGCTGGCCGATGCGCTCGAGACCAAGGGCTTCCCGCGCGAGGCCGTGTCGATGATCGAGTCTACCGACCGCGAGGCCACCGGCGAGCTCATGAAGCTCCGCGGCGTCGTCGATGTGCTCATTCCGCGTGGCGGTGCGGGCCTGATCCAGCGCTGCGTGCGCGAGTCACTCGTTCCGGTGATCGAGACGGGCACGGGTAACTGCCACATCTACGTGCATGAATCCGCCGACTTCGATAAAGCGCTCAATATTATCGTCAACGCTAAGACGCAGCGCGTGGGCGTGTGCAATGCCGCCGAGTCGCTGCTGGTCGACCGTGCCGTGGCCGATGCGTTTTTGCCCGCGGTCGTGGCCGTGCTGCATGACCACGGCGTACTCATTCACGGCGACGAGGCCACGTGCGCCGCATGCGCCGACGCCGGCTTTGTGGAGGGCGATGACTACGTCGCCGCGACTGAGGAGGACTGGGGTCGCGAGTATCTGGCGCTCGAGATGAGCGTGAAGGTCGTGGCAAACGAGGACGAGGCCATCGCGCACATCAACCGCTACGGCACGATGCACTCCGAGGCCATCGTTGCCGAGGACACGGATGCTTGCGAGCGCTTCCTGGATGCGGTCGATGCCTCGGCCGTGTACGCCAACGCCAGCACGCGCTTCACAGACGGCGGCGAGTTTGGCCTGGGCGCCGAGATCGGCATCTCGACCCAAAAGCTCCACGCCCGTGGCCCCTTTGCCGCCGAGGCCCTCACCACCTACAAATACAAGCTCCGCGGCACCGGCCAGGTCCGCCCCTAACGCCCGCGCAAGAAAAACCACCACAAAGGTGCCTTTCCCCT
>CABRLT010000368.1 GCA_902471785.1 uncultured Collinsella sp. | reverse complement strand
GCGAGGTGCCCATCGGAGCCGTAGTGGTGCGCGACGGCGAGATCGTCGCGAGGGCGCACAATCGTCGTGAGCTCGGTCAAGACCCTTCGGCGCATGCTGAGTTTGCGGCCTTATGCGCCGCCGCTCAGGCACTTGGCCGCTGGCGCCTTTCCGACTGCACCGTCTATGTGACGCTCGAGCCCTGCTGCATGTGCGCGGGCCTTATGGTCAACGCGCGCGTGGGGCGCTGCGTGTATGGCGCGGCCGATGCCAAGGCGGGCGCGCTGGGTTCGCTATACGACCTCAATGCCGATTCGCGTCTGAACCATCGCTTTAATGTGACGGCCGGCGTGCTGGCGGACGAGTGCCGCGCGGTGCTGAGCGGCTATTTTGCCGGTTTGCGCGGCGCGGATTCCGGCGGCTGCGGCTGCGGGTCCGATCTTGAGGCGCATGCCGCTCATGCCGTGGCGCTGGCTGATGCCGACGAGGTTGCTGGTGCGGCGGTCGACTTTGGTCCCGTGCTCCGCCGACCGCGTCGCGTGCTGCTGGCGATCGACTCCTTTAAGGGCAGCGTGTCGAGCGCACAGGCGGAGGCGGCGGTTGCCGAGGGCATGCGCCGCGTGTGGCCCGATGCCGAGGTGAGCACGCTGCCGCTGGCAGATGGTGGCGAGGGAACGCTCGACGCCGTTGCCGCATGCGGCGGCGAGATCGTGACTTGCGAAGTGATAGGTCCCTTGGGCGATCGCGTGTCTTCCCGGATGCTGGTGGATGACGAGCGCGAATCGGCTGTCATTGAGATGGCCGAGGCGGCGGGTATTGGGTATTCGCCCTGCACGGAGTCGGCGGCACTGGCCGCTACAACCTATGGCGTGGGCGAGCTGATGCTCCGCGCGGTTCGAGCGGGGGCGAAGACGCTATATATAGGACTGGGCGGCAGCGCCACCAACGATGGCGGTGCCGGCATGCTGCAGGCGTTGGGCGCGCGTGTGGTTGATGACCACGGCCGTGATATTGCGCCGGGGCTCGCGGGCCTTGAGCAAGTGGCCGGTGTTGATCTGGTGCCGGCGGTACGGGCGTTGGATGGCGTGCGTATCGTCGTGCTTTCCGATGTTGAGAATCCGCTCGTGGGACGTCGTGGCGCACTGGCGGTGTTCGGCGGGCAGAAGGGTCTGCCGACGGATGGTGCCGAGGCGCTGCACAAGTACGACAGCTGGATGGTCGGCTACGGCCGCCTGCTCGATGCGGCGATTGCGGAGGCGCGGGCTCAGGGTTTGCTGTGCGCGCCCGAGGGTGCGCGGACATTTGGCTCGGTACTCGGCGTGCCCGGTGCGGGCGCTGCCGGTGGGCTGGGGGCTGCTTTGCTGGCACTTGGCGCCGAGCTACGCTCGGGCGTGGAGACGGTGCTCGATCTCGTGGGGTTTGACGAGCGCGTGCGCGATGCGGACCTGGTCATAACGGGCGAGGGCAATATGGATGAGCAGTCCGCCGCCGGTAAGGCACCGGTGGGCGTGGCTCGTCGTTCCAAGCGCTATGGCAAGCCGGTGGTCGCC
>CABRLT010000367.1 GCA_902471785.1 uncultured Collinsella sp. | reverse complement strand
CTCACGGGCGGCTTTTGCTAACAGTTGTGCTACAAAGGCGCTTGTTTTGTCCAATAGATAGGCGCTACTTGACCTCGATGAGCTCGTACTCGCTCGTGCCCAAGCCGATCTTCTCGGCATGCGCGATGCACACGCGCCAGTCGGTGTCGGGATGCGTGATGCAGAAGGGGTCGTGTGCCTGCTCGCCCTCCAGGTGCTCGTGATTGTGCTCCATCTTGGCAGCGCTATCGGTGAGCTCGGTGTTGGGCAGCGGCTCGGATGCCATGACGGCATCGGCGCAGGCCTGGTCGATGGCGACCGGGTCGAAGCTCGCGAACATGCCGATGTCGTTGACGATAGGTGTGTCGTTTTCGGGATGGCAATCGCAGTTGGGGCTGATATCCATGGCAAGCGAGATGTGGAAGCTCGGGCGGCCGTCGACGACGGCCTTGGTGTACTCGGCGATCTTGCAGTTGAGCACGTCGGCCGCGGCGTCATAGCCGGGCTTGATGCAGTCCTGGTTGCATGCCGCAATGCAGCGGCCGCAGCCCACGCAGCGATCGTGGTCGATGGCAGCGACGTGGACCGTGCGGGTGTTGCCGTTGGCAAGCTCGCGCTCGCGGGTGTCGTCGAACGAGATAGCGTTGTGTGCGCAGATCTTTTCGCAGGCACGGCAGCCAATGCAGTGCTCGGCCGCGACGTTCGGCTTGCCGGCGGCATGCTGCTCCATCTTGCCGGCACGGCTGCCGCCGCCCATGCCCAGGTTCTTCATGGCGCCGCCAAAACCGGCCTGCTCATGACCCTTAAAGTGGGTGAGGCTGATCACGATATCGGCATCCATGAGCGCCTGACCGATCTTGGCCTCGTGCACGTACTCGCCGCCCTCGACCGGGACGAGCGCCTCGTCGGTACCCTTGAGGCCGTCGGCAATAATGATCTGGCAGCCCGTGGCATACGGGGTAAAGCCGTTCTGATAGGCGGTATCGATGTGCTCGAGCGCGTTTTTGCGACTGCCGACGTAGAGCGTGTTGCAGTCGGTGAGGAAGGGCTTACCGCCCAGCTCCTTGACGACATCCGCGACGGCGCGGGCGTAGTTGGGGCGCAAAAAGCTCAGGTTGCCCAGCTCGCCAAAGTGAATCTTGATGGCGACGAACTTGTTCTCAAAGTCGATCTGCTCGATACCGGCGTGACGGATGAGGCGCTTGAGCTTGTCGAGCTGGCTCTCGCGAGCATGCGTGCGCAGGTTGGTGAAGTACACCTTAGCGGGTGCTGCGGGTGCAGTTGCGGTCATAGATCTATCCCCTCGGTCTATATGGCGTTACAGACATAAGAGGATGGTACCAGTTAAAGCAGAGTTAAAGTCAAGCGCGACACCTTGTCATTGGGGACGTTCTTAAATGACTAGTCGCAAGGGACACTCTTTCACCGCCCGGCAGTTGGAGACAGTTCCCAAGTGCCGGCAGGAAAGGAACGTCCCCGAAGGCCGACATATAGGGACAGTCCTTGCCAACCCGACCGGTAGACCGGCGAATCATCGGCATCTGGTAAGTGGGGCG
>CABRLT010000366.1 GCA_902471785.1 uncultured Collinsella sp. | reverse complement strand
GCCCGCCTGCGCGGCGCCACCTCGGGCTGCATGTTTGTGGGAATTAGCTAATCGAAAGGCTTACACGTGAACGAAGAACCTCAAGTCCTCTACTGCGACGCCTGGCTCATGGCTATCGATAAGCCTGCCGGCATGATCGTCCACGGTGACGGCACCGGCGAGCGCACACTTACCGACTACGCCAGCGACCTGCTGCTGGCGATGGGCGACGGCTTTGCCGCGACCGACATGCAACCGCTCAACCGCTTGGACCGCGACACCACCGGCGTGGTGTTGTTCTCGCTCGACAAGCGGACGCAGCCCGCTTTTGACCAGATGGTCATCGACCACGCATTCGAAAAGCACTATCTGGCGCTCGCCGAGGGCAAGATCGACTGGAACGAAAAGCTCATCGACAAGCCCATCGCCCGCGACCGCCACGACAGCCGCAAGATGCGCGTCGGCGCCAGCGGCAAGCCGTCTCAGACGCGCGTGAAGGTGCTCAAGCGCCTTAAGAGCCGCCGAGGCCTGCCCACGCGCTCGTATATCGATGTCGAGCTGCTCACCGGCCGCAAGCACCAAATCCGTGTGCACCTGGCAAACGAGCATCATCCCCTGGTTGGCGACGACCTATACGGAACGCCGCGCCCCTGCGGCCTGATGCTCCACGCCCACAGCGTGTCCTTCACGCATCCCGTAACCGGCGAGCACATCCACATCGAAGCCCCCTGCCCCTGGGAGCCCTAAAACCTGCCGAAAAGGGACAGGTTTATTTTGGCAGGTTTTATCTGGACAAACGTCAAAACCACCACAAAGGTTCCTGCCCCTTCGCGGTGGTTTTGGCCTTAGCCCGTCCCCTGCTGCTAGACCGTGATGACGTTGTCCATTGCCCGGTACTTGGCGGGGACCTCGCCCGCGGTAATAATCGTTGCGTCGCGGAAGTCCGCGAACTTGACGGGCGCCACCATGCCGAATTTGCTGGCGTCTGAGATTACGAAGCGTTTGGCGGTATGGCGCATCGAGATACGCTTGACTTGCGCTTCCTCGATATCCGGTGTGGTGAGACCTTGCTCGACGGCGATGCCATTGGAACCCCAAAAGCCGCAGTTGAAGTTATAGCGGTCCAGGGTTGCCAAGGCGTCGGGACCGACGAGCGCCTCGGTCTCGGGCTTGAGCTCGCCGCCCAGCACCACGGTGCGCATGCCGCGCAGAGCGAGATGCTGAGCATGGAGCACGGAGTCGGTCACATAGGTGACGCCCTCAAGGCGCGGAAGATGCTCGATGAGCCTAAGCGTCGTCGAACCTGAATCGATGTACACAAAGCTCTCGGGCTCCACCAGGGCCGCGGCACGGGCGCAGATGCGCTCCTTGTCATCGTTATGGAGATCACTGCGCTCGCTGATCGTCAGGTCGCGCGTCACGTGCGCGCGCTCCAGACTTGTCGCACCTCCGTGCACCTTGGCGATACGGTGTGCTCGGTCGAGCGTCTGCAGGTCGCGCCGAATAGTAGACGCCGTCACGCCCAGGGCCTCAGCAAGCTCCGGCACGGTAACCGAGCCGGTCTGC
>CABRLT010000365.1 GCA_902471785.1 uncultured Collinsella sp. | reverse complement strand
GGGCTCGCCGCCGTCGAGCACCGAGACGGTCGAGGCCGTCAGGTAGTCCACAGCGTATACCACGCCCGGGGCGTCAATGTTCGCAGCCGAAAGACCACGCGGAGCACGGGCGCCGGCAGCGACCACGACGGCGTCAAAGTCATCGAGCTTGGCGGCAACCTTAGGATCGCTCACGTCGGCGTTCAGCTCAAACACAATGCCCAGCTCACGCATGAGCGCCACGCGGCGCTCGACCAGACCACGGACTTCTCGAGCTTCATGTTGGGGATGCCGTACATAAGCAGGCCGCCGGGGCGGTCGTCACGCTCAAACACTGTCACGCGGGCGCCGCGGCGAGCGAGCTCCCACGCGGCCACCAGGCCAGCAGGGCCGGAGCCCACCACGGCAACCGTGGGCGCGCCCTCCCCCGCCGGCTCAAAGCGGCGCGGACCGCCATTTGCCCACTCATGGTCGCTGATCGCGCGCTCGTTGTCATGGATCGTCGTGGGCTGGCCATCGACCGAGCCCAGGTTGCACGCGGCCTCGCACAGTGCCGGGCAAACGCGGCTCGTGAACTCGGGCATGGGCGAGGTGAGCGACAGACGCTCGGCTGCCTCATCCCAGCGGCCGCGGCACACCAGCTCATTCCACTCGGGAATCAAGTTGTGCAGCGGGCAGCCACTCGGGCGTGCCTTGCCAAAGCTCGCGCCCATCTGGCAAAACGCCACGCCGCACATCATGCAGCGGCTCGCCTGGGCGCGACGTGCGTCGTCATCGAGCTCCACGTACAGCGGATCAAAATCATGACTGCGCTCCTCCACGGGGCGAAGCTCGTGGGTCACGCGATCGATATCAAGAAAAGCACCGGGCTTACCCATGGCACTTACGCCTCCTTCTTGGTCGAAGCAACAGAGCTGGCAGCCACGGACGCAGCACCCCCCGCGACATCGAAGCGAGCAACATCCGCGGCGCTCGCGCGACCGGTCACGATGTCAAACGCCAACTCCTCGGCCTGCGCATGCGTCTTGCCCACGGCCTCGGCCGCAGCAACAATCGCCAGCACGCGCTCGTACTCGGTCGGAATGACCTTCACAAAGTGCTTGCTCATCGTCTCAAAACTGTAGAGCAGCTTAATGCCGCGCGGGCTCTGCGTCGCGTCCACGTGCTCCTGGATGAGCTCGCGAATCTGCGCCAGCTCGCCGGCCGTCGGGGCTTTAAGCTCAACGCTCTCGTGGTTCACACGGGCATCGAGCGTGCCGTACTGGTCAAAGACATAGGCCACGCCACCCGTCATGCCGGCGGCGAAGTTCTGCCCGACCTCGCCCAGGATGAGCGCCAGACCGCCCGTCATGTACTCGCAGCCATGGTTGCCGCAGCCCTCGACCACCACGGTGGCACCGGAGTTGCGCACGGCAAAGCGCTGGCCGGCAAGACCGTTAATGAAGCCGCAGCCGCTCGTGGCGCCAAAGAACGCAACGTTGCCCACGATGATGTTCTCGTCGAACTTGTAGGTCGCATGCGGGTTGGGGCGCACGGAGACCTCGCCGCCCGAAAGGCCCTTGCCAAAGTAGTCGTTGGCGTCGCCGCACACGTTGAGCGT
>CABRLT010000364.1 GCA_902471785.1 uncultured Collinsella sp. | reverse complement strand
CGCGGCACACGGATTTCGTCGATGCCGTCGCGCTCTATGTCGAGCAGCGCCTGCACGGCCAGCAATTCCAGGCCCAGCGCATCCACACCGGGGTCATACATCATGTTGATCGTTATCAGCGGACGTTCATCGAGCATACCGATCGTATCGGCTATGTCGAACACGGCGCCCGTAGGAAAAACCTGGATGTCGCAGCGACCCGCGCCACACTTTCGCCTCGAGGCAGGATTGGCATAGCCCGGCAAGCCAAAGCAGAGCCCCTGCAAGAGCAGATGATATGGCAGTGGCGCATCTGGGTCGGTCGCACCGATTCCCGCATCTCCTAAGATGCGGCTTAGCGCCCGCCTCACGGTATCCTCGTTCCCATGGCACAGCCCGTCGCGAAACGCATCGACGTCTCGAATGTCTTCTGCAGCGCACTCAAACCACTCAATAATCACTAGACGCAAGGTCTGGCGAAGCTCGTTATTGGGCAATCGCAAAGCACGGAGGCGATCGCCATGCTCCGGCTCCTCAGTCATATCCGTCGTGAGAAAACCGGACAGATACAGCGCTGTCCACATGCCATCGTCAGGCGAGACATCTGGCTCTGCAGTGCCCAAACAAAGCGGGACCTCAGCGCACCCATGGGCCTCGAGCAAATCAAACAAGACCGAAAGGCGGTCGAGATTCCACCCGGCAACTACCCTACTCAGACAATCGGCATATCCATACAGATCGGCACGCACAGGCGCCGTGCAGCCTCGGCCCAGAAAACCGATCACACGCTCTGGACTCGAGCAATAGGCCCTGCCAAACCGATATCCCTCGAGCCATTCACGCGCATCATCCAGGTATTCCTCGCGCCCAGCATGATTCAACAGAGCCTCGACCTCGGCATCCGAAAAACCGAACCAACGGTCACACCACGCCGACAGCGGCGTCGTCAGACAATACGAGCAGCCGCGCGAAGAAAGCGCCGCTTCGGCGGGACCGGAACACTCCCCCATCAGACACGTCAGCCGCAACGAATCGCGCGCAGTGGCAATGGCGTCAAACAGCGCACGGTCAAGTAGTTCTGCCGGATCGGCGTCGGAAGCGTCCCTCGCGCTCGCACGGCGAGACCACGCCGCATCGTACCCATCAACGAGCAATACAACCTGCTCATCGCAGGCAATCTCCAGCAGCTCTATGAGCACGCCAAGCACCGAGGCGACCTCATCCTCGCTCGCCGCGCCACGCGCAACGCGTTCGATGTGACGCACCTTGTCTCGAGCTAAATCCGGAGCCTCCAAAAGCGCCAGCAGACGAGCGCACTCGCCCGAAAGAGCATCGCGCACGACGTCGGCAATAGCGGCGCCACGCCTCGCAGCGCCAGAAAAGTCCAGCGATATCACCGGATAGCAAGCGTACTCATCCCGATAGCGCCCGCCGTCTGCATCCCAAATCTGAGCATCGGCAAACAAACGCTGACCAGCGCGACTGACCGCCGGACGCTCCAGAAAAGCCCTGAGCATCGACAAGTTCATGCTCTTGCCAAAACCCTCGGGTCGACAGCACACCACAACGGACGCGTCGCAGTCCAACACATCGGCAATAAACATGGTCTTGTC
>CABRLT010000363.1 GCA_902471785.1 uncultured Collinsella sp. | reverse complement strand
CTTCCGACCCTTTAAAAACACCAAAGATGATGAGATGCACGCTGGATTACAGCGCGAAGTCGCCGCCGACGAGCGTGGAGACGGGCTCCTCGTGGTAAACGGCGGAGATGGCCTGAGCGAACTCCTCGGCGACCGAGATGGTCTTGATCTTGCCGCCGACCTCGACGGGAATGGCGTCGGTGACGACGCACTCGACGATCGGGGCGTCGTTCAGGCGCTCGATGGCCGGACCGGAGAAGATGCCGTGGGTGGCGCAGACGTAGATGTCGCCAGCGCCCATAGCCTTGAGCTCCTTGACGTTGGCGCACAGGGTGCCAGCGGTGTCGATCATGTCGTCGTTGATGACGCAGGTCTTGCCCTTGATGTCACCGATGATGCCCATGACCTCGGCGGCGTTGTGGCGCGGACGGCCCTTGTGGGCGATGGCCAGGTCGCAGCCGAGCATGTCGGACAGCTTCTTGGCGGCCTTGGCGCGGCCCACGTCGGGGGAGACGACAACCAGGTTGTCGGTGTCGAAGTGCATGTCGTTGTAGTACTGGCCAAACAGCGGCAGTGCGGACAGGTGGTTGACCGGGATATCAAAGAAGCCCTGGATCTGACCCTGGTGCAGGTCGAGGGTGATAATGCGGTCGACGCCGGCGCGCTCGAGCAGGTTGGCGACGAGGCGGGCGGTGATGGGCTCGCGCGGGCCGGCCTTGCGGTCCTGGCGGGCATAGCCGTAGTGGGTGATGACGGCGGTGATGGAGCGGGCGGATGCGCGCTTGGCAGCGTCGGTGGCGATGAGCAGCTCCATGAGCATGTCGTTGACGTTGCCGCCGGCCACGGACTGAATCAGGAAGACGTCGGCGCCGCGGACGGTCTCGTCGTAGCGGGCGTAAATCTCACCGTTGGCGAACTGCTTTAGCGTAAGGCCCGAAAGCTCGACCCCAAGGTACTCAGCGATCTTCTGAGCGAGGGGACGGTTGGAGGAACCGGAATACACGCGGATGGACTTGCGCATATTCTCCGACTTCTCGGGATCATTAATCGGCATTACCCTTCTCCTTTATACATCGAATGCCATATAGATGCCTTTTTGCATTGTAACCGTGCGGCGGGGTTAATCGGGTCTTGATAACGTCTTTACCGTCAACGGACACGAACCGACCACTCATCCGGTCACGCAGGTCACGATAGAAAAAGGAGCCGTCCCCATGGAACAGCTCCTTTTGTGCTTGGCAAAGCGTTATGCCTCGTCGTCCTCGTGCAGACGGCGGCGATAATCGGCGGCCCAGCCCTCAATATTTACCTGGCGGGCACGACCCAGGCCAAGTGCGTCTGCCGGGACCGGCTCGGTGATGACGGAGCCGGCGGCCACGAGTGCGCCGTCGCCAATCTGGGCGGGCGCGACCATCATGGTGTCGGAGCCGATGAAGGCATCCTTGCCGATGACGGTCTTGTGCTTGTGTACGCCATCGTAGTTGCAGGTGATGGAGCCCGCGCCCACGTTGACGCCGGAGCCCATGGTGGTATCGCCGATGTAGGACAGGTGCGGCACCTTGGAGCCCTCGCCGATTGTGGACTTCTTGATCTCCACGTGCGTGCCGGCCTTGGAACCGTCGAGCATGTGGG
>CABRLT010000362.1 GCA_902471785.1 uncultured Collinsella sp. | reverse complement strand
GCGGCGGGGTCGGGGCGATAGGCGAGGGGGTCGTCCGCCTTGGCTTGCGGCGTATCGAGGGAACCGGTCTGCTCAAAAGCGGGCTGGCTATCGCTTGCGGTTGTTTGCTCAACGGGTGCACCGCACGAGGTGCAGAACTTGGCATTATCTGCAAGAAGTTTGCCGCACGAGGCGCAATACCGAGACATTGCCACTCCTTTCGCCACATTTCAATGCAATACGACGATTATACCCAGCGTCCAAAATTCCCCTTCATAAGTTGCGGTGAAATAGGGACTGTTTGGCGGTCTCAGAGCTTCAATCAGTCCCTATTTCACCGCAACTTCGGGGATGCCTCGATGACTAGGTTGGATTTGGGACGCGCCTGCCCCTGGGGTATCATGGCTTGGTTGCTATAACTCGCATTTACGCGCCTTGTAGGAAGGGGCTGCGCCCATGGCTTTTGAGCCCGCTCAACATAGCTTCATTACGCTCGAGGGTGTCGATGGCGCCGGTAAATCTACGCAGGCGCGCCTGCTTGCCCGTGCGCTCGACCTTGCCGGCTACCAGGTTGTGACCCTGCGTGAGCCGGGCGGCACTGCCATCAGCGAAAAGATTCGCGCCCTGCTGCTCGACCCTGCCAACACGACGATGGGCGACACCTGCGAGCTGCTGCTCTACGAGGCCGCGCGTGCCCAGCTGGTGTACGAGGTCATAGCTCCCGCCCTCGCCGCCGGCAAGGTGGTCCTGTGCGACCGTTTCTACGATTCCACGACCTGCTATCAGGCGTTTGCCGATGGTCTCGACCGTCAGATGGTACGCGATGCCAACAACCTGGCTGTCTCCGGTACGCATCCGGCGCTCACGCTCGTCTATCACATCACGCCCGAGCAGGCGGCGCTGCGCATGGCGGCCCGCGGTGCGGCCGATCGCATGGAGGCCAAGGGCATGGCCTTCCAGGAGCGCGTCTATCAGGGATTTTGTGCCATTGCTGCCGAGGAGCCAGACCGTGTAAAGCTCATCGACGCCACCGTGCCCATCGAGGAGGTCTTCGGGAAGACGGTCGAGCAGGTTCGCGCGTACGGTCTCGGTATTCCGCAAGACGCTGTCGTCGCCGCGCTTGCCCAGGAGGCCGAGTAACATGGCCCCTGCTCAGGCAAGCCTGCTGGCCAAGCTCGACACCCAACAGCGCGTGCGCGATTTTTTGACCAACGCCGTCTCCAGCGGCCGCGCATCGCACGCCTACCTGTTTTTGGGCGCGCCCGGCGCCGGTAAGCTCGATGCCGCATGGGCGCTTGCCCAGGCATTTCTGTGCGAGCAGGACGGCTGTGGCTCGTGCGACAGCTGCGTGCGCGTCGCGCGCCATACGCACCCCGACGTGCACTATTACACCCCCGAAAGCGCTACGGGCTACCTCATCGCGCAGACCCGCGAGCTGCTCGACGACGTGCCCCTGGCGCCCATCCGCGCCAAGGCAAAGGTCTACATCATCGACCGTGCCGAACAGCTGCGCGCCAACACCGCCAACGCGCTGCTCAAAACGCTCGAGGAACCGCCCGAGGGCGTCATGTTCATCCTGTTGGGCACCTCGGCCGACGTGATGCTGCCCACCATCGTGAGCCGCTGCCAGTGCGTACCGTTTCGGCTGGTGTCGCCCACTG
>CABRLT010000361.1 GCA_902471785.1 uncultured Collinsella sp. | reverse complement strand
CTCGCGGCCTGCCGCCGCCTCCATTTCGTTGACACCCGCCACCGCCTCGGCGAGTGTGATGCCCGACGGCCGCCCATCGCGCGCAGCCAGCAGCATGCGCACAATATGCGCGCGCTTTTGGCGACGTGAGCCCTCAAACTTTGACTGACGGCTATAGCCCGCCGAACGCCTAGACGGATTGGGCAACGTCTTTTTTAGATATGCGCCGTAATCCAGCAACGCGTAATACCATGCGCGCGGTGTGTCGGCATCATCGAGCGGCACGGCAAAGGGAGCGATCTCATCCGCCGTCGCACCAGGAGCCGCCGGACAGGCGGCCTGAATCAGCGGCACCAGCTCGCGATCGGGAACGGCCGGCACATCGGGAAAGAAATGATGCAGAAAGACCGTGCGCACGTTGGTCTCCAGATACACACCCGGTAGATCGAACGCAAACGACCGGATGCCCTGCGCCGTCGCCGGGCCAATACCGGGCAGGGCGACCAAGTCGCGCGTCTCACGTGGAAACACCCCGTCCCAGTCCTCTACAACGCGTTGGGCGGCCCTATGGAGCGCTAGAGCACGCCGGTTGTAGCCCATCCCCTGCCAGGCATCCAAAACGTCGGAAGGAGCGGCCTGGGCAAGCGCCTGCACGGTCGGAAAGCGATCGAGCCACGCGGGCATACGCGTCTCCACACGCGGCACCTGCGTTTGCTGCAGCATAACCTCGGAAAGCCAAATAATGTACGGGTCGCGCGTGCGGCGCCACGGAAGGTCGCGATAACGCAGGACCCCTTCCGAACGAATCATCGAACGAAAGGGGTCCTGAATCATGGCTATGCTCCTTATGCGGCGCTATTCCTCCCGGCAAGCGCACGCACAGGTGGCGTACTCGGGAAACGCATCGCGGTCGGCGAACTTGGAATCGACGGCCGGAAACTGGCGGTGAGCGACGATATCGCCCAGCGAAACGGAATCGAGGTAGTCGCGCATCAGCGCTTGAGCTCCGGCCCACAGGGGATGATAGCAGCACGTGCCCATGCGCGCACAGTCGCCATCGGGCGCGGTGCAATCATTCATAACCATAGGGCCCTGAACGGCCTCGACGACCTGACGAATGGTGACGTCGTCCGGGCTGACCTTAAGACGCATGCCGCCATGGACGCCACGCAGGCTCTCCACAATACCGGCCTGAACCAAACCATGCTGGATCGAACGGGCAAACGAATACGGGACATTGACCTCTTCGGCGGCGGTGCGAACAGAAAGCAGACGCTCCGGGTCCTCGGCAAGCATCGCGAGCATGCGAAGGGCGTAATCAGTCTTCCTCGATATGTCCATTTTTCCCCTTTCAAGGAATAGGAACAGCTCGAACGAGCTCCGGGGCCGAGCTTACGTCGAGACGTCAATGACCGTATGGACGCCCAAATAGCAAAACGGGCACCCGCTGAATGCCGTTTTTGAAGCCTCTTGCATCAAAAACGGCCCACAGTGCAATTGAGTATAACCTAACCCCCTGTTTCGTTGAACTGGTGTTGCGCAACAAACGCCTTGTTTGAGCACATGCCACAAACGGAGTCTGTTCGGGAATTGGAAGGATTTGCTTTTGGGCGAAAGGAGCCGATGGGGATCAAGGTCCTATCAAACGCAAAAAGCCACGTCCGAAGACG
>CABRLT010000360.1 GCA_902471785.1 uncultured Collinsella sp. | reverse complement strand
AAAACCACCACAAAGGTGCCTTTCCCCTTCGTGGTGGTTTTAGGTGGCGTGGGCGGTTAGGCCTGGAAGGTATCGCGGTCGGGGGCGAAGGACTGCATGGCCGCGATGGTGCGGTCAAAGAGCTCGGGGAGCTCCCAGCCCAACATCTCGGCGCCCTGCGAAATCACGTCGCGCGAGCAGCCGGCGGCAAAGCGCTTGTCCTTGAACTTCTTCTTGAGCGACTTGGTCGTAAAGTCCATAACGCTCTTGCTCGGGCGCATGATGACTGCAGCGCCGATCAGGCCGGTGAGCTCATCGCAGGCAAACAGGATCTTTTCCATCTGCAGCTCGGGTTTGGGCAGCGAGGTGTTGAAGTCCGACGTGTGCGTCTGGATGGCGTGAATGAGCTCGGGAGACGCACCTTCGCCCTCAAGAATCTCTGCAGCATAGATGGTGTGGTTCACGGGATCGTCCTCATGCTCCTCCCAATCCAGGTCGTGCAGCAGACCGACGATGCCCCAAAACTCCTCGTTCTCGGGGTCGAACTCGCGCGCAAAGTAGCGCATAGTTCCCTCGACTGTCTCGCCATGGGTGATATGGAACGGGTCCTTGTTGTGCTCGTTGAGCAGTTCGAACGCGCGGTCGCGGGTGATTCCGGCGGTAAGCGGCTCTGCCATAAGAGACTCCTTGTGCTCGTGGGTATCGATAAGAATGAATACTACTAGAACAAGAAAACCACCACAAAGGTGCCTGTCCCCTTTGTGGTGGTTTTTGGCGCGGATGGGTTAGTTGAGGGCGGCTTGGGCTAGGCGGGCTTCGGCGTCCTCCTCGGTGACGCCCAGGGCCACGGCGAACTCCTCGATGGAGCGGCGCTTGGCTTCCTTGAGTACGCGCATGTAGTAAGAGCTTGGCTTTTTATCTGCTTCCTCGGCCTGGCGAATACGGTGCATCATGGTTTTTGCCACGCGGACCGTCTCGGGCGCACCCAGCTTGAGCTGCTGCTTAAAGTGCGTCTCCTCCAGCGAGCTGTTGCGCTCGGTAAAGGTGTCGCACTCCAACTCGTCGTAGTGGCTCAGCAGGTGTTCGGCATCTTGCTGGGAGATGGCGGCATGCAAACGGTCGGCCTGCGCCACGGGGTACATGAGAATCGTCTGCGCATGTCCCTGCTTGGTCTCGAGCAACAGCATGGGCTGCGGCGTGTCGTCCCTAAAACCGACGACGGTGCAGACTCCCTGACCCGGATGAATGACGTGTTGACCGATTGAGAACATGCTACCTCCAACTTATACGAATTCACATATGTTTAGAATACCACGCTGACGTGCGTAAACCCTTACTTTATGCCTTGATTATCGACTTTATCCGAACACCTCCCACATTCATCCGCACATGTGCGGATGAATGTGGGAACCCGATACCCTGAGGGCCGGGCCGGCCGGCCCCGGGAGATCGGAGGACGGTATGTCCGGAAAGAAGAAAAGGGGCTCCGCGAGGGCGGTCCCGAGGTCCTACGGAAGGCTCACGAGGCACGAGCGGGACACGGTCCAGAGGATGCTGGAGCGCAGGGCCTCGTGCAGGGAGATCGCGAGGGAGCTGGGCAGGTCGCCCTCGACGGTGAGCGCCGAGGTGGCGTCGCACAGGTTCGTGACGGCGCCGAAGCCCAGGCGCGGCGAGCGCGTGGGCGCCG
>CABRLT010000359.1 GCA_902471785.1 uncultured Collinsella sp. | reverse complement strand
TGGTAAAACCGCGTAACTTATATGACCATGACGTAGCGGCTGCCCACGTAGTACTGTTTGCCGAGCAAGACCGGCTCGCCATTGGGACCGGTAAAGCCGGCACGCAGGTTGAGCAGCGGATCGTGCGGAGCAATGCCCAGCTCGGCCGCCTGCTCGGCGTTAGCTCGAACGGCCTCGACCGTACGGTAGCCAACCGAGACAATCGGCGTTCCGCCAACACGCTCGACCTCGGCAAAAATCGACTTGTCCTCAAGATCGGCCGTCAACAGCTCACGGTAGGCGTCAAACGGCACAAAGATGTTCTCCTCAAAAATGGGCTCGCCGTCGGCCGTACGCACGCGCTTGATGTGCAGCAGCAGCGCGTCCTTCTGCAGGCCAAAGAACTCCATCTCGTTTTGACGTGCCGGCACAATCTGGCGATCGACCACATGCGCGCCCGCCTTCATGTCATTATCGGCACACAGCGCGGTAAACGTCTGCAGCGTCGAGGCGTGAAACTGGCGGTTGATGTGCGGCGTGGAGACAAAGGTGCCGCGGCCCTGCTGCTTAACCAGGTAACCATCGGAGCACAGCTCCTCGACAGCGCGGCGCACCGTAATACGGCTCACCTCGTACTGCTCGGCTAGTTCAAGCTCGGACGGAATACGCTCCTTGGGTGCATAAACACCTTTCTCGATCGCATCCTTGATTTCGTCATAAATCTGCTGGTAAAGCGGTGCATTTTTGGGCGCAGGCATATCTGATCACTCTTATCAAAATAGCTAAATTTCTAATACGTATATAACGTCTAGTTTCATGTTACCTCATATTGATAAAACGATACACCCTCCCTACCAAAAAGCGACAGCTTCATTTTGGTAGGTTTTATCTGGGCAAACGAGAGCCCTCGAAAGCAACGGGGCTTTCGGGGGGCTCGTTCGGATGGGTTGCGCAGGACCGGCAAAATGCCAATACCCTACTTGCCGTCGTCCTGCTGCAGGCTGTCCTGTTCGCTGAGGCGCGCCTGCCTGCTGGCCATGCGTGCGGGCTTGTCGGGATCGGGAACGGCCGTGGGCATGGGCTCGTCGACATGACCGCCCCACCAGCCGCCCACAAAGTTGAGCGTGTGGAACACGTTGATCACGGCGCCGGGATCAACGTCGCACACCAACTTGATAATGTCCTGGCTCTCGTAGGTCGAAACAACGGTGTTCAGCAGGTACATCTTTTCGCGGCTGTATCCGCCGACGACCTCGGCGCAGCTAATGCCGTGCTGAAAATGGTTTACGTAGGCAGTCATGACCTCGTCTGCCTTGCGCGTCGTAATCTGCAGCGTCACGCGATCGTAGCGACGATAGAAACTGTCGATGGTCTTGGTCGAAATAAACTGGAACACGATGGAATACGCCGCCTTGTCCCAGCCAAACATAAAGCCAAAGATCGCCAGGATAAAGCAGTTGAAACCAAAGATGACGCCCCAGATGGTCTTGCCCGTGTGGTTGGAAACCCACAGCGCGATAAAGTCGGTGCCGCCGGTGGATGCGCCGGATTTAAGCGCGATGGCAGCGCCCAGACCCGAGACCACGCCGCCAAAAATGATGAGCATAATCTTGTCGCCCAAAAACGGGGCGAAGTGAAAGATGTTGAGGAACAGCGACGAGAGCACGACCTGCATCATCGAGAAGATGACGAA
>CABRLT010000358.1 GCA_902471785.1 uncultured Collinsella sp. | reverse complement strand
CGGCATGTGGTTTCATGCCGGCGAGGGGTCCGGGCTGCACGGGCCGTCTAAGAGTAATGGCTACTTCTTTCGACGGTGAATCACGTTAATGGCATAGCCGACGAGCATGGCCAAAACGATGACGATAAAGCCAAGGATGGGGTTGTCGTTCACGGGGGTCCTCCTATTTTCCGAGCGGCGAGAATTCGTCGACGATGATATCAAGGCATTGCGGTAGCGCGCGGGCGCCAAAGACGCCGGAGTTGCTGGAGATGATCTCGCCATCAAACTGCATGCCGAGCGATGGCGTGCAGGTAATCTTGGCTTCTTTGGTCTGGATGATCTTAAACTGCGGGCGGCCGAGTACCTTGCCGGCGGGGTCGAGCGCGGCGGTGATTACCGTGGGGAGCAACTGCACCGTGCGCACGGGCTCAATAACGACGATGTCGACCATGCCGTCGTTCATACGGCAGTTGGGGAACAGGTTGATGTCGTTTTGGATGACAGACGTGTTGCCCGCCATGCAGCAGATGCCGTCGAGCTCCTCAACAATGCCATCATGCTCAATGGTAAAGTGCGCCACCGTGGGGTTGGGCGTGGCGAGAGCGGAGAGGAAGTAGGCGATCTCGCCGATGTCGTTTTTGGTGGGGGCGGCCTTCATCATGATCTCGGCGTCAAAGCCCGAACCGGCGATGATGATAAAGCCATGGCGCTTTTCGTTGCCGTTCTCGTCGAGCCAAAAGAGCTCGCCCATGTCTACTTTGACCGTGCGGCCGGCGCGACATGCCTTGGCAAGCGCCGCTGCCTCGGGGGCATTGCCGATGTTGTTAAAGAACAGGCAGGCCGTGCCGGAGGGGAAAACGAGCGTGGGGACGCCGCAGCCGCGCATCTGGTCGAGCACGTTGGAGACGGTGCCGTCGCCGCCCGAGACGACCACGCGGTCGAACTCGCGAACGTCTGCCACGGCGTCCTCGGGCTCCATGCCATCGCCGATAAAGCGCATCACGACTTCGTCGCCGCCCTGTGCAAGGGCGTGCGTGAATGCGTAGATTTCATCTGAGCTGGGGCCCGATGCCGGGTTGTGGATGATAAGGCAGCGCATACTTACGTTCCCGTTCTGTGACTAACCGAGTATAGTTGTAAGGCAATGCCGATATCCTACCCGTGTTTTTCGGGCCTAACCTTATTCGATGGGTTGATATGTACATTTCCACACATCAGGCTCTACTCGACTTTTGCCAGCGCGCCCGTGAGTTCGACGCGATTGCCGTCGATACCGAGTTTTTGCGCGAGCGCACGTTCCATCCGCGTCTGTGTTTGGTTCAGATTGCCACCCCTGCCGAGAGTGTAGCGGTCGATCCCCTGGTAATCGACGACCTATCGCCGCTGGCCGAGCTTATGGCCGACGAGAGCGTGACCAAGGTCTTCCACGCCTGCTCGCAGGATATGGAGGTCATGCTCCATACCGTAGGCGTGCTGCCACGACCGATTTTCGATACGCAGGTCGCCGCCGCCTTTTTGGGCGAGCGCCAGCAGATTTCGTATGGCGCGCTTGTTCAGACGTTCTGCGGCGTATCGCTGCCCAAGACCGAGTCACTGACCGACTGGTCGCGCCGCCCGCTGACCGATAAGCAGATTGAGTATGCGATCGATGACGTCAAGTACCTGATCGTCGCCTATACCGAGATGATGAGCCG
>CABRLT010000357.1 GCA_902471785.1 uncultured Collinsella sp. | reverse complement strand
GCATGGTGTTCCAGGGCTTTAACCTGTTCAACAACATGGATGTGCTCGACAACTGTACCCTCGCGCCCGTCACGCTCAAAAAGATGAGCAAGGCCGAGGCCGAAAAGGTCGCGCTAGAGCATCTGGCAAGCGTGGGACTCGAAAAGTTCGCACACGCCGCCGTGGGTCGCCTGTCCGGCGGCCAAAAGCAGCGCGTGGCCATCGCCCGCGCCCTGTGCATGAACCCGCAGATCATGCTGTTTGACGAGCCTACCTCCGCGCTCGATCCCGAGATCGTGGGCGAGGTGCTCGAGGTCATGCGCAAGCTCGCCGCCGACGGCATGACCATGGTCGTCGTCACGCACGAGATGGCTTTTGCCCGCACGGTGTCCGACCGCGTGGTCTTTATGGACAAGGGCGTGGTGCTCGAGGACGCCGCGCCGGCTGAGCTCTTTGGCAATCCCAAGCACCAGCGCACCCGCGAGTTCCTCTCGCGTTATCTCAACGACAAATAATGCAAGCGAGCGTGGCAAAGGGACCGCCTCTTTGCCACGCTGTTTTTGGAGGAAGGCATGGCCGAGGTTTGGCGTTTCTTTGCGCACGAGGATGATTTTGCCGATATCGACGAGGTCGGCGCATGCGAGCGCCTGGGCCGCGTGCTGTCGTTTCCGACGATTTCGAGCATGGATGCCCAGACGGTGGACTGGCAGGCGTTTGCCGACCTGCGCGCCTATATGCAGCAGGCCTGGCCGCGCGTGTTTGCGACGGGCGAGGTTGAGCTCATCGACCATTCGCTGCTCGTGACGCTTGCCGGCACCGACCCCGCCCTCAAGCCGGTCATGCTCATGGGCCACATGGACGTGGTTCCCGTGGTGCCGGGCACCGAGACGGACTGGACGCACGATCCCTTTAGCGGGCACGTGGACGACACCTATATTTGGGGTCGCGGCGCCATCGATATGAAAGACCAGGTTGCGGGCATCCTGGAGGCCGTTGAGTATGCGCTGGCGCACGGCTGGCAACACGAACGACCCCTGCTGCTGGCCTTTGGCCAGGACGAGGAGACCACGCAGTACGGCGCGGGCGCCATTGGTCGCGCGCTCGAGGAGCGTGGCGTTGAGCTTGAGTACCTGATCGACGAGGGCGACTATCGTATCGTTGCGGCTGCCGAGTACAGCGCAGGTGCGGGTTGGCTTATGCATGCCGATCTTGCCGAGAAGGGCTATGCCGATATCGTGCTCAAGACGAAGAGCGAAGGCGGGCATTCGTCCAACCCCTACGGTGGCACGTCGCTCGAAGTGCTCAGCCGCGCTATTGCCGCGATTTGCGATATCGAGTGGCCGACGCGTGTGACCGATCTGCTTGCCGCGCAGCTCGTCGAGCTGGGGCTTTATACCGCAGACGAGATTGCTGCCAGCAAGGATGCCATCGTGCGCGACTGCCTCGCCAGCAAAAAGCTGTACCCGCTTGTGACCACCACCTGCGCGCCCACGCAAATCGAAGGCGGCAGTACCGGTGCCAACGTAATGCCGCAGGATATGTGGGCTAATATCAACTTCCGCATGCTCGAGGGCACGAGCGTGGCCGATGTCGTGGCCCGCTGCCGCGTCGCCGTTGCCGAGGCGGGGCTCGCCGACCGTGTCGAGGTCGAGCTCGGCCCCGGCAGCTCCGAACCCTCGCCGTCCCCGCGCATCGGCGGACC
>CABRLT010000356.1 GCA_902471785.1 uncultured Collinsella sp. | reverse complement strand
GGTGCCGCCGCCGTAGGCGCTCACGTAGAGCTTGCCGCGGCTGAGGCAGTTGGACAGGTTCTTAAAGTACTGCGGGCCTTCGTAGCCGGCGCGCATGTTCTGGTAGATCGAAAGATCCGAGAAGGTCTCGTTCATGATGGCGATGACCGTGGGCTTCTCGCTATCGAACTGCTCCTTTGCGGCGGCGCGCTCGTCGCTCTTGGCCGCGTCGGACTTGTCGTAGGCCTTGGCGTACTTTTTGAGCGTGGCCTTGGCATCGTCGACGGAGTAGTCGGCGGGTTTGGGCGGCTTGATGGACTGCGCTGCGCTAATGAAAGCAGGCAGGTAGCCCTCGCGCCAGTAGCTCTCGAGCGGGCGCCAGGTGTAGACGGTGATGCCGAGGGTGTTGTAGTAGTCGATGAGCGTGACATGCGCGGTCACGCCGCCCAGGCACAGTACGGCGACGAGCAGGTTGGTGAGCAGCATGCGCTTGGCGTTGGCGGCGCCCTTCTGACGGTGCGGTGCCACCAGGCCGGCGTACTCACACAGCAGCATGGCGATGGCGGTAAAGCCCATGGACAGCACGCAGAACAGTGAGATCGAGAAGGTGTAGCCGGTGCCGGCGACCGCGGCGGCGGTGGAGATGGCCGAAAGGTCGCCCGGCTGGATGGGCATGGATTTAAACGTGATGACGAAGAACTCGGCAATGCCCAGGACAAAGAGGGCAAAGGCCAGGACCGCGGGAGCTACGCCGTGGCGCTGGAACAGGAAGAACAGGCCGACCATGAGCACGGTGATGATGGCCCACTCGAGCAGGATGCACAGGGGGTAGACCCAGGTAAAGTCGTGGTTGGACGAGACCTCCATGCCCAGCAGCGCAAAGACGCCGGCGAGCAGCAGGCACAGGACGGCGGCGACGAGTGGTTTGCCCACAAAGGCGCCGCGCAGGCGGGCGAGCTTGCCGGTGGGGGCGGGGGCGTCGGGCTTGGCGAACGCAAAGACGCGCGGGGCGATGCGGTCGCGTGCGATGCTGGCCCAAGCGCAGCCGGTGAGGATGGCGTTGGTCAGGATGAGCATCACGAAGGCGAGCGGCTCGTTCTGCGCGACGAGGCCAATAGCGCCCCAGACGGTCAAAAAGAGCTGGAACAGGCCAAAGGCGACGCTCCAGGCGAAGGCGCCCTTGGTGACGGTGCCCGACTGAGCGCGAATGGCCTTGGCCTCGCGCAAGACAAGGTAGACGGTCGCCGCAAGACCGACGAGCGAGATGGCGGCAGCGAACATGCTGAGACTCCTCACAAACTAAAACGTACGAAAGCGGAGGTTTACCCGATTGTTACCAAGATATGCGCTGCAATTGGTGGCTGCGCACAACAACCAGCCATATTAACGCGCACGTGTGGCGGTGTGGCGCAATGTAGTGGCGGCCTGCGCGATAATGGACGGGAATTACACGGAAACGTAAAGGCTTCTTAAAGAATTGGCGAGGATAGAGCTATGGGCGAGCAGGTTTGTATGACGGGTGCCGAGTACTGCGGCGGAGCTAAGGGCGTGGATGCGAACGGTTATCCGGTCGAGACTACGGGCAATGCGGTGCTGGACATTTTGGAGCATCGCTCGTCTACGCGTGCCTTCGCGCGTGATGACGACGACCGTCCCGTGGCGGTGACCGACGAGCAGCGTGCAGCGATCTTGCATGCGGCGAGC
>CABRLT010000355.1 GCA_902471785.1 uncultured Collinsella sp. | reverse complement strand
TCAAAGCGCTGACTGAGTTGGCGGACGAAGATCCCATGCTCGGCGTAAGCTGGAACACTCATCTTGAGCAGATTCATTTGCAGTTGATGGGCGCCGTGCAACTTGAGGTCGTGCAGCAGGTGTTGGCCGATCGCTTTGGCCTTTCGATTGCGTTTGAGCCCGGCGGTATTCTCTATAAGGAGACTATTTCGCAGCCGGTCGAGGGCGTGGGCCACTTTGAGCCGCTGCGCCACTATGCCGAGGTGCATCTGCGCCTGGAGCCGCTGCCAGCGGGTTCGGGCGTGCAATTTGGTACCGTGACCTCGACCGATGAGCTCGATCTTAACTGGCAGCGTTTGGCGCTCACCAACGCTATGGAGCGCGATCACCTGGGCGTGCTGACCGGCTCGCCCATCACCGATGTACGCATTACGCTCACAGGTGGCCGTGCGCATGCCAAACACACCGAGGGCGGCGACTTTCGCCAGGCCACGTACCGCGCGATTCGCCAGGGTTTGATGCAGGCGCGTGAGGCCGGCGCGGCGGTGCTGTTGGAGCCGTGGTATCGCTTTGAGCTCGAGGTGCCGGGGGAGTGCGTGGGCCGGGCGCTCTCGGATGCCACGCGCATGGGTGCCGAGTACGAGCCGCCGGCGATGGCGGGGGACCGGGCGAAGCTTGTGGGTCGCGTGCCGGCATCTGAGGTGCAGGATTACGCGCTGGAGGTGGCTGCCTACACGAGCGGTCGCGGACATCTGTACCTGGAGTTCGCCGGCTATGCGGCTTGTCATGATGCCGAGCGCGTCATCGAGACTGCCGCCTATGAGCCAGAGGCCGATCTGCCCAACACGCCCGATTCGGTCTTTTGCTCTCACGGCGCCGGTTACACGGTCAAATGGTGCGACGTCCCCGCCGCAGCGCACGTAAAGGTCGATCCCGCCACCTTTCGCCCCTGGCGAGCAGCAGACGCGGAGTTTTTCGGCCACATGTAACAAAGGGACAGCCCCTTTGTCATATGCTATTGGTATAACTCGGTACAAGTTGGTATAACTATTACCGGGGTTTGCCAATCCGAGGAGGCCGACATGAATCCAAATCCCTTTAAGCCCACGGCAGGCAAGCGGCCTCCGATGCTCATCGGTCGAGAGTCGGTCATCGAAGATTTTGAGGAAGGACTCGACAACGGAGCCGGAGCGCCGGGTAGGCTCATGCTCATTACGGGAAACCGCGGCTGCGGCAAAACGGTTCTCCTGCGGGAGCTGCAACGTCTAGCCAGCGAGCGCGGATGGGCGGTTATCTCCGATTCCGCTTCGCTTGGCTTATGCGACCGCTTGGCCGACGCGCTTCGCTCGAATAAACCCGTTGTGACGTCAATGGAGTTCGGGCCGTCGTTTGGCCGGATGTCGGTCGAGGCGGCGCGGGCAAAGGGCGAGACGTTGCGAGGACTGGTCAACGAGCGCCTCAAGAAGCTCGGTCCAGGCAAGGGCATACTGTTTGCGATTGACGAGGCGCAATCTGCGTCTATCGAGGAGCTGGCGGCTCTTGCCGTTCTCTATCAGCAGGTGCTCGGAGACCAGGACGTTACGGGCTTGTCCGATAGCGACCAGCGCGGTCTTGCGCTGGTGTTCGCCGGCTTACCCAGTATGGTTGACGATCTGCTCGAAGAGCCGAGCGTGACGTTTTTGCGGCGTGCCCAGCAGCGTACGTTGGG
>CABRLT010000354.1 GCA_902471785.1 uncultured Collinsella sp. | reverse complement strand
ACCGTTGCCATCTGCGGACGGTGGTTGGGGCAAATGATGGTGGCCATCAAGTTGCCGCCAAACGCCGGGCGCGTCTGCTGCAGTAGGCCCGTCTCTGCATCCATCGAAAGTACGGTGCAGTCAGCCGTAAGGCCCGTCTGCAAACGCACGGCAACGCCGGGTGCCAGTTCGCGACCAAAAGCGGTCGCACCGTATAGGATGGCCTCGGGTTTGCGTTCGGCTACCAAATCGCAGATCAAGCGGGCGTAGACCTCCGCATCGTTTTGGCGCAGGCGCTCGTCGCGACAGGCCAGGACTTCGTCGGCGCCCGCGCAAACCAGATGCTCCAGGTCCCCGAGCGAGCCCTCGGGGCTCATGCCGACCAGTGCCACCAGACGGCAGCCGCGAGCATCGGCAAGCTCGCGCCCCTTGCCCATAAGCTCATAGGCAACGGGAGTCACCGTATCGCGCTCGTCGGTCTGCGCGAATACCCAAATGTCTCGATATGCATCAAGGTCCACCGCACCAGCAGCCTCGTCACGCTCGATCGAGATAGCGTTGACAGGGCAGGCGTCGACACACCCACCGCATAGGATGCAGCCGTCGATTACATGGGCGCATCGGTTGGGTCGCTCGCCTTCCACTACGATGCCGCCCGAGGCACAGGCACGAACGCAGCGACCGCAGCCGATACAGGCTTCGCTATCGATAATCAGTCCGCTCATCTATGCCATCCCCTCGATAATCTTGGCAAGTTTTACCGCCTGCTCGGACGCCGTTCCCTCAACGGCCTCGCACGTTTGGTCACGGTCGGGCACAAACGAGCGCACGACCTGTGTCGGCGACCCGGCAAGACCGCAACGCGCGGGGTCGGCGTTCACGTCGGCGGCACTGACCACGCGCACGTCCGCCTCCTCCGCCGCGCGAATACCGGCAATACTCGGCATACGCAACTGGCCAATCTCCTTGGCAGTCGTCATCGCGCACGGCATCTCAAGATACACCGTCTCCTCGCCGGCATCGCATCCGTGAATGAGCGAAAGCGCACCGCACGTCGTAAAATCTGCGCTCTGCACGCAGCTCACATCGGTCACGCAGGGAATCTCAAAGGCGCCGGCAAGCTCGGGGCCAATCTGGGCCGTATCGCCATCCACCGCCATCTTGCCGCAGATGAGCAGGTCGAAGTCCTCGTCGAGCGCTTCGATGCCGCACTTGAGGGCATAGGTGGTTGCCAGGGTATCGGCGCCCGCAAAGGCTCGGTCGGTCAGCAGCAGCGCGTCGTCGGCGCCTCGAGCGATGCAGTCGCGCAGCAGCGATTCGGTCGCGGGGATGCCCATCGACACCACCGTCACGCGCACGTCCATGCCAAAGCCGATAAAGTCGTCCTTCAGCGCCAGCGCGCATTCCAAAGCGCTCGCATCAAAGGGATTAATGACCGCCTGCTTGCCATCGCGCACGATGGTATTGGTCTTGGGGTCCATCTTGACCTCGGTGCTTCCCGGCACGGCCTTGACGCACACCACCATATGGAAATCGCTCATCTTCACGCGCCCCCTTTCTGGACGAGCTCATCCAAGAGCTTCTCCGAAAACAGGTTACCGCGACCCAGCTGCCCGGCAGGATCGAGCTGGAGCTTGAGCCGCGCCGACTCGACCATGGCCTCGTGACCGTACATCGTCTCCAAGAAGCCCGCCTTGATCTTGCCGAC
>CABRLT010000353.1 GCA_902471785.1 uncultured Collinsella sp. | reverse complement strand
CGCATCGTGCTCCGCGGCCCAGATCGCGCGCGTGTCCTCGTCCAACTCGCGCCAGGCGTCATCTTGAGCGTCGTATTCACGTTGTGGCATAGCATCAACGACAGACTGCCCAAACCGAACGAGCATGATCCCCTCGGCAACGTTTGCCCGATAGGTATAGTCGAGCCGCGTGACCACGTTAAGTGCCTCGACAATACGCGCGAAGCGGGTGCGCACATCCCACTCACCGCCCGGCTGGCAAGCCACCGTACCCGGTTTGCCCCACGGGTTATCGCTCGAGGCCGTATCGAGCAGTCGGGGAACATCGTTGGTCGTCTTGGCGATATGCCACGCATCAAAGAGCGCGCAGCCCTCAAGGCTCGGCGAGGATGCCGCAGGGACCAATCCGGCCCCGATGTGCTCAAGGATGCCGGAGAGACGGTTAAGACGGCACTCGATGGCAAGCAGCATGTCAATCTCGTCCTGGTCCAGCAGGCTGCGATCAAAATTGAGATAGAAAAGCTTTGAGCGATCGATGCGAGCCAGGCTCATCTCGGACTTAGCGGCGATGGCGCGCAAGCGGGGCAAGTCAATTTCACTCATAAGGGCGGCGGCATAGCGCTCGATACCGCTCGGATTCTCGGCATGGTCAACGCGGTAGAGCAGCGTCTCAATAGCGTCAGGTAGCGGTGCCGTGCTAAAGCCCAAAAACACCTCGACCGGCTCGGGCAACTTTACGAGCTTGATCTTGTCGACAACGTTTTGCATGTCCGCATCGAGACCGTCGACGCCCGCCGTGTTCGCAATAGCGCTTTCGGAGTTGGCAAATATCACGTAGCGCAGGAACATCGATGCCATGAACTCGCCGTAAGGAAGGGCGCGGGTCGAATTCCATGTCTCGTGGTCGGACCGCTCGCGCATGGGGCCTTCGGGAGAACCGACAGTTTGCGCACATGCGTGCATTGCACCGCTGGCTTCCCTTACCATAATCTCACCAATACTGGAGCCCGACTCGTCAAGGACCAGTTCCATGTCGGGATCGTTGGGCAGCGGAGCCTCGCTGACGGGGCGGTCCACCTTGTACACCTCACCCGAAACGCTTACGTAGCCCAAAAGCGACACATGGCTTTTGCCAACGAATTCGACGACATAACAAGATTCATGCTGATCCTCGCCAAAGAGTTTCCAGGCCACGCCATATGAGCGTCCCGCAGGCTGCTCGGGCATCACCGGAAAGCGCTTCTTGGGATCGAGAAACCTGAGCTTGTATGTCGGACGCTCTGCCACGAAATATCACCCTGATCGGTCGTCTAAAGAAAGAGCGCGCCACGGGCTCACCGAGGCGCATACTCGAAATCTTACACGAGTCGATGAGAAATAGTCCCCATTGACCGAGGTTCGAATCCATGCGGTGTTTACGTAAAAGAAAAGCCCCCGTTGCCGGGAGCCTTAATCTCAAATGGTGCGGCGTATAGGATTCCGCGCATCCGCTGCGCGGATCCGCACCGGCTTCGCCCGCCTGCCGGCGCGCTCGCCCGCGGGCTAAAAACGCTCCGCGTTTTCTTTACGCCCGCGCCTCGACCGAGGTTCGAATCCATGCGGTGGCGACATAAAAGAAAAGCCCCCGTCGCCGGAGGCTTTCAATTTCAATTGGTGCGGCGTATAGGATTCGAACCTATGACGTTCTGATTCGTAGTCAGACCCTCTATCCAGCTGAGGTAACGCCGC
>CABRLT010000352.1 GCA_902471785.1 uncultured Collinsella sp. | reverse complement strand
AAGTCCAGCCCCCGCTCTTTTGTAACGGCAGTTACATCAACCGGCTACGAGATATTGCCCAAGAACGCCTTGGTGCGCTCGCTCTTAGGATGGTCGAAGACCTCGCTCGGCGTACCCTCTTCCACAATGACGCCACCGTCCATAAAGACGACGCGGTCAGCGACATCGCGGGCAAAGCCCATCTCGTGCGTCACGACGATCATGGTCATACCGTCGTGCGCCAGGTCGCGCATGACGCCCAGGACGTCGCGCACGAGCTCAGGGTCGAGCGCCGAGGTGGCCTCGTCAAAGAGCATGACGTGCGGGTTCATCGACAGGGCGCGGGCGATGGCAACGCGCTGCTGCTGGCCGCCCGAGAGCTGGCTCGGCATAAAGTCGATACGCTCGGCAAGACCGACCTTGGTCAGCTCCTCGACGGCAATCTTCTCGGCCTCTTCCTTGCTGCGCTTGAGCACCTTTTGCTGCGCGAGCATGACGTTCTTTTTGACTGAGAGGTGCGGGAACAAATTGAACTGCTGGAACACCATACCCAGATGCGTGCGCACCTTGTTAAGGTCGACGCCCTTGGCGCACACGTCCACACCCTCGACGATAATCGAGCCGCTCGTGGGATGCTCCAGACGATTGATGCAGCGAAGCATCGTCGACTTGCCCGAGCCCGAAGGACCCAGGACTACGACGACCTCGCCCTTGTGCACATCCAGATCGATATCGCGCAGGACCACGTTATCGCCAAAGGCCTTCTGGAGATTCTTGATGCTGACGACGACCTCGTTCGAGTTATTGGTTTCGCTCATAATAGAACCTCCTTACAGACCAGCGATATGGTCGGCGGGCGTCGCGACAACCTGTCCGGCGCTCTTGGCGGGACGCTTCTTCTTGGTCTCGGCCGTGCCCAAAAGCCTCGCCTCAAGACCGCTCACCAAGCGAGCGAGCGGCAGGGTGATGACCAGATAGAACAGGGCGGCAACCACGTACGGTGTAATGGAGCCCGTCGTGGCCACGATGGTACGGGCGTTCATGACGATCTCGACCACACCCACGGCGGCAAGCAGCGACGTATCCTTGTAAAGCAAGATAAACTCGCTGGTCAGCGTAGGCAAAACATTGCGGAATGTCTGCGGAATCATAACGTAGAGCAGCGTCTGGAAGGCATTCATGCCCAGAGAGCGAGCAGCCTCGTTTTGGCCCTTGGGGATCGATTGAATACCGGCACGGAAGATCTCGCACAGGTACGCAGACGAGTTCATGGCCATGACGATAACGCCCAAGACATAGTCGTCCACCTTGACGCCGGCCAACGGCAGACCGAAGAACGCGATATAGATCTGCAGGAACGCCGGCGTACCGCGAATGATATTCACGTAGATGCCGGCAAGGCAACGAAGGATGCGCGACTTGGAGATGCGCATGAGCGACAGGGCAAAACCGAAGGGAATTGCCAGCGGAAACGCCACAAGCACGATCGAAAGCGACATAAGGAAGCCCTTAAAGACGATCGGCAGGCTTTGGACCAAAATGACCGGGTTCAAGAACAGGCGCAGGAACATATTGGAGTTCCAGGCCTCGACCCACGGCTGCTCCTTAAGATCGGCCAGGAAGTTATCGAAGGCCGTCACGCCCTTGATCTCCACCGACGGAATCTTGGAGATCTTCTTGGTCGAGCCATCGGCCAAAGTGTAGGTGCCGCTAAAGGCCTCATCGCCGCCCTCGACGGGGA
>CABRLT010000351.1 GCA_902471785.1 uncultured Collinsella sp. | reverse complement strand
GCTCACGCTCGAGATGATGCCCATGTTGTTACGAAGCCAGTTCATGGTGGAGCCGGCAACAAAGATGGAGCCCTCGAGTGCATAGCTGATCTTCCCGTTCGCAGCGATACCGATGGTGGAGACCAGGCCGTTCTTGGATTCGACGATCTCGTCGCCGGTGTTCATGAGCATAAAGCAACCCGTGCCATAGGTGTTTTTGGTCTGGCCGGGACGGAAACAGCAGTGGCCGAACAGCGACGCCTGCTGGTCGCCCGCCACGCCCATGATGGGCGGCATGTTGGTCATGATGTCGCTCGCGACGCGGCCGTAGTCGCCCGAGCTCCAGCGAACCTCGGGCATCATGGAACGTGGAACGTCAAAGAGCGCCAGCAGGTCGTCGTCCCAATCGAGCGTATGGATATTAAAGAGTGCCGTGCGGCTGGCATTGGTGTAGTCGGTGGCAAAGACCTGGCCGCCGGTGAGGTTGTAGATGAGCCAGGTGTCGATGGTGCCAAACATGAGGTCGCCCGCCGCCGCGCTCTCGCGTGCGCCGTCGACGTTGTCGAGAATCCACTGCACCTTGGAGGCCGAGAAATACGGATCGAGCGTGAGTCCCGTGCGGGAGCGCACCAGCTCTTCTGCGCCCCGCTCGACAAGCTCGTCGATCAGAGGTGCGGTGCGACGGCATTGCCACACGATGGCGTTATAGATGGGTTGGCTGCTTATGCGGTCCCACACCACCGTGGTCTCGCGCTGGTTGGAGATACCGATGGCGGCGATGCGGTCAGAATGGATGCCGCTCTTAAACTGGACCTCCATCATCACGCCGATCTGGCTGGCAAGCACCTCCATGGGGTCTTGCTCTATCCAACCGGGACGCGGGAAGCTGGTTTTGACGCTACGACGTGCCTGCGCGACGATGCAGCCGTACTCGTCGACGATGGTCGCAAGTACCGAGGTGGTGCCGCAGTCGAGCGCCATGATGTAGGAACCGCCAAAGTTAAACGAGGCATCTTCCATGCCCAGGCTGCCCAGATTCAACGACATCGCTTACACCTTTCTATTGCATCGGGTCGGACAGGACCCGTTCGATCTCTGATGCGGGAAGTGCGCCTTGGCGCAGGATCTGGAGCTCGCCGTGCTGGAACGACACGATGGTCGAGGCGTCGCGGCACGGGGTCTCGCCGGCATCGACGGCCACATCGACCCCCTCCAGGATACGGTCCTCCACCGTGGCGAAACTTGCCGGCGCGGGCGCGCCATGCGTGTTGGCGCTCGTGCAGGCAAGGGGACTGCCGCAGGCGCGGATGAGCGCTTGGACCACGGGAGAGGCCGAAGCGCGCAGGGCCACGGTGTCGTCGGCAGCACGCATAAAGGTCGGCACGCAGGGGGCCACCTTGACCACGATAGTCAGGGCTCCCGGCCAGCATCGTCGCGCAAGTACGCGGGCATCTTCCGGGATATCCACGCCATAGCGGTCGAGCGCCTCGACGCCATCGACCAGCCAGGCGACCGTTTGGGTGAGCTTGCGCTGCTTGAGGGTAAAGATGCGGCGGTAGCCAGTACCAAGCGCAGGGACCGCGGCGCCGTTAACGGTGGCATGCGGATCGCGCGGCCACAACAAGGATTCGCTTGTATCTTGGGGGACGGCATCGGAGAAGGCGTTGACTGCCACGGCGACACCGTAGACGGTCTCGGTCGGGATCAAGACCAGGCCGCCGCAGCCGAGCACCTCGGCCGTG
>CABRLT010000350.1 GCA_902471785.1 uncultured Collinsella sp. | reverse complement strand
CCGCTCGGGAGCGGCGCATTCATTCGAATCCATATTTGAGTGTATCAGCGAACCAAAAAGGTTGCGCAACGAATGGACAAATTAAGGATGCGAGCGGAAGCGTCCATGCGATAAGCGGATACGAAGCATCTTTGTTGCACAACAAACTCACAGTCGCACGGGGAAATTATGACTACCCCGTGCGTCGCGAGGAAAACATATGGCAGGAGCAGGCTCGCCACCTAAATCGCGCGACGGGCCTCGATGGCACGGCCAAGCGTAAGCTCGTCGGCATACTCCAAGTCGCCGCCCACGGGAAGGCCGCTTGCCAGACGCGACACCTCGACGCCCAACGGCTTGATGGTACGGGCCAGATAGCTCGCCGTGGTCTCGCCCTCAATATTGGGGTTGGTGGCGATGATGACCTCGTGGATGTCCTCGTGGCCCAAGCGTGCCAGCAGCTCTCGAATGTGCAGCTGCTCGGGGCCAATCTTGTCCATGGGACTGATCACGCCGCCCAATACGTGGTAGAGGCCGTGGTAGCTGCCCGTGCGCTCGATCGCCTGGACATCGCGCGGCTCGCCCACCACGCAAATGCGAGTGGTATCGCGCATCGGGTCCTGGCAGATGGAGCACTCGTCGGCCGTGGCGTAGTTAAAGCAGCGGCTGCAAAAGTGGACCTCCTGCTTGACCTCCAGGATGGCCTCGGCCAGGCGGCGCGCCTCCTCGGCGTCGGCCTCCAACAGGTAATAGGCGATGCGCTGGGCCGACTTGGGACCAATGCCCGGCAGACGGCCCAGCTCATCGAGCAGTTTTTGCAGACTGTGATTCGCACTCATATATATGCGTGTCTTAGAACGGCATGCCCGGGATGTTGAGGCCGCCGGTGATGGCGCCCATCTGCTTGTTAGCAAGCTCGTTGACGCCGCGGACGGCCTCGTTGACGGCAGCCATGATCATGTCCTGCAGCATATCGACGTCCTCGGGATCGAGGGCATCGGGATCGATGGTGAGGTTGACGAGCTCCATCTCGCCGTTAACGGTCACCTTGACCATGCCGCCGCCGGCAGAGGCGTCGACGGTCTGGGACTTGAGATTCTCCTGCGCGGCGGCAAGTTGCTCCTGCATCTTGCGAGCCTGCTTCATCATCTGCTGCATGTTCATACCGGCCATGATGGCTCCTTTACGTGCGGCCGCGCGACAAGCTGCAAGGGCAGCCGGAGCACGGCGGGACTTTCAAACTCAAAAATCGTACCACGGCGCGGGGCAAGCAAGCGGGGCGGACGTGTTCCCTCAGTCGATATACATGTCCTGGAGTGCAAGCCGCGCCCAAAGATTATGCAAAGTTGAATAATTCGCATCTGCATAATATTGAAAGCTAAATCTTGTAGAGCCGGAATCCGGCATTTTCTGCATCCAGCTAGATAACAAAATGCCGAACCGCTGCTCGAGGCGGCGCTCATGATGGCAGGGTATAATTTGATTGTCACAGACAGCAATTTGGAGGTGCCCCCATGAATGCCCCCGACGCGCTCCAAAACATCCGCTCAAAACACCCCGTTGCATATGTGATTCTCTATCTCTTTGTCGGCTGGGCATTGCTGGTTGTCATCACCCATGCTATAGCCTTTGGAGCAGAACTGCTGATAGCCAGCTCGGACCAGCCCGTCGTCAAATGGGAAGCGACCGATGAATGCACCGACGGGACCCGGACCGTTTACTACAACAGCCCGTCCCTTTACCAAGAGCTCAAGGTCAAGATAAA
>CABRLT010000349.1 GCA_902471785.1 uncultured Collinsella sp. | reverse complement strand
CATGAATAGCCCTCCTCTTAACAACCTGCATCGATAATAAACGAACGGCTGTTCGTGGTCAACCGTTCAGGCCAATCATATGCAGGCAGTCTTTCCAAAACCCAACCAAACGCCGACCAAATACTGACCAAATGCTTGACCACATAGGGCCAAATATAAGCAAGGAAGGCGAAAATAAACCTATGACCAGCAAAAACGCTGAATTTGTCAGAGGTCCCTATCTCCACAATTAAGGGGCCCTAAGGCCCCTTAAAACACGTCTATTCCATAGAGTTGAGCACAAGGGCAATGCGTCCCAATGCCTCCGCGACCGCATGGGCACGAACACACGAACGGTCGCCCTCATAGTGGCAGCGCACAGAGTCCACGACCGGCACTTCCCCATCAGCCGCGCGATACGCCCAGCCAATATAGAAAGTGCCAGCCGGATCGTCCTCAGTGCCGCCGCCGGGGCCGGCATAACCCGTTGCGCTCACTGCAATATCGCTCTGATACAGCTCCAGCGAACCCGCCGCCATCTCGCGCGCGGTCTGATGCGACACCGCGGTATAGCGGTCGAGCGTCTCCTGCTTAACACCCAAAACGCGATGCTTAATCTCATCGCAGTAGGTCACCGCACCGCCACGCAGCACCGCCGAGGCGCCCGGGATATCGGCAATCGTCGAGGCGATCATACCTGCTGTCAGCGACTCAGCCGTCGAAACCGTCACGCCCCGAGCGCTCGCGCGCTCGACAATATCGCGCGCCAGCTCCTCGTTATGTGCAGAAATCTGCTCAAAAGAGTCCGTCATACCCACCAGGACCTAGACCGAAAAGACGATCTTGCGGCAGTTCCAGAAGTACTGGGCGCCCGAGATAACGGTCAGGACAACGGCAACGGCGTACAGGAAGCGCGACACCGAGTAGATGCCGAGCGTGAGCGCCAGCGGGCCAAGGTGCAAGCCGGCCATCGCAAAGACGCACAGGTAACCGCAGATGGAGACCATCGTGGTCGCCGTCTTGTACTTGCCAAGCTTATCGGCGGCAACGACCACGCCGGCGGCACTCGCAACCATGCGCAGGGCGCTTACCAACAGCTCGCGGAACAAGATGATGAACACGGACCAAACCGACACGGCGCCAAAGTCCAAGAACAGCAGCAAGGCCGAGAACACGAGTAGCTTGTCGGCGATGGGGTCCAAGAATTTACCGAAGTCGGTAATCTCGTTGCGCGAGCGCGCCAGATAGCCGTCAACTTTATCGGTGCACGACAGGATGACGTACAGAATGAAGGCTGCGGCGGCGAGCGGGCCGTCGAAGATGCTCCAATCCGTACCGGCAACGCTCATGTGAGACAGCGCCGACACGATCATGAACACCGGGATAAAGACGATGCGCACACACGTCACGATATTGGCGGGCGTCCAGACACTCGTCAGTTCCTTATTGCTCTCGTTAGCCACAACGCGCTCCTACTCCACAACATGACCGATAAGCTCATAGCAGAAGCTATCGGTAAACTCGACCGTCAGAATATCGCCCACGGATGCCTCGCTAGCGTCCAGATGCACCGCGCCATCGGAATCGGGCGCCTGGAACCAGGCATGTCCAATCAGCTCGGCGCCGTCCTCGGTCTCTTCGATACCGTCGACAATCACCTGGGCGCGCTCGCCCACATGTGCGGCAGTTGCAGCAAAACCGAGCGACTCGGCCAGGTCCATGGCCTCCTGGGCGCGCTCGAGCTTGACCTCCTCATCGACCTGGCCCTCCATCTTGGCGGCC
>CABRLT010000348.1 GCA_902471785.1 uncultured Collinsella sp. | reverse complement strand
TGCATGAGCTTAATATTCGAGAACAGCTCGTGTGTGCGTCCGCGGTCGAGGATACGGCCGTCGGCCATCACAACGATGCGCTCGGCAAAGTCGGAAACGACTTCCATATCGTGGCAGACCATGATCACGGCGCAGCCGCGCTCTGCCATGGTGCGCACCGTTTCCATGACGGTCATGCACTCGCGGTAGTCAAGGCCGCTCGTGGGCTCGTCGAGCACTACGATCTTGGGCTCAACCACTACGACGGAGGCGAGCGCCACCATTTGTCGCTGGCCGCGCGAAAGCGAGAAAGGCGCCTCGTCGGCGGGCAGGCCAAAGCGGTCGATGACGAGCTGGGCACGACGCAGGGCCTCGGCGCGGTCGATGCCGGCAAGCTCCAGGCCAAAAGCGACCTCGTCGAGCACGGTATCCTTGCAGATCTGGCGGTCGGGGTTTTGGAAGAGCGTTGCGACCTCGCGGGCGATGCGGCTCGTGGGGACCGCAGCGGTGTCCAGGCCCGTAACGCGCACGCTGCCCGAGGCAGGCTTAAGCAGGCCCGTGAGCAACTTGGTGAGCGTAGTCTTGCCGGCGCCGTTTTGGCCGACGATGCCCACGAGCTCGCCGGGGTAGAGCGTCAGGTTAAGGTCGTGTACGGCGGCGCCGCCATTGGGATAGGCAAACTCAACGTGATCGAAGGTGAGCACGGGCTCGGCGTCCTTGGCGTGCGGGCGCAACGATGGGGCATGCGGGGAGCCTGCGGGCGCTTGGGCGTCGCTGGCAGCATGTGCGGGGTCGACGATGCCCGAAATCAGGCGCTCGGCCTCATCGACATCCAAACAGGGGGTGCCGCTTGCCAGGCCGTCGGCCTCGAGACTATTGAAGATACGCGTTACGCGGGGACAGTCGACGCCAATAGTACGAAGCTCATCGGTGTGCGCGAAGACCTCATGCGGCTCGCCCTGCAGCGCGATTTCGCCATGGTTGAGCACGAGCACGCGGTTGCAATACTCCGAGAGCAGGGCGACCTTTTGTTCAACGACCACGATGGTGATGCCAAGTGTGCGGTTTGCCTCGCGCAGGGTCTCGAAGACCAGTGTGGAGCTGGCGGGGTCGAGTGCTGCGGTGGGCTCGTCGAGTACCAGTACGCGGGGGCGCATCGCGAGGATGGCAGCGATGGCCACCTTTTGCTTCTGTCCGCCCGAGAGGGTGGCGATCTCGCGGTCGCGCAGGTCGCTGATACCGACGGTCTCGAGCGTCTCGTTTACACGCTGCTCGATCTGGTCGTGAGGGACGCCAAAGTTCTCCAGGCCAAAAAGCATCTCGTCCTCGATGACCGAGGCGACCATCTGCGTGTCTATGTCCTGCAACACGCTTCCGACGATCTGTGACACATCGGTGAGCGAGACCTCGCAGGTGTCGTGGCCGTCAACCACGACGGAGCCAAAGAACGTGCCGGTGTAGTGGTGGGGCACAGCGCCCGACAGGCAGGCGGCAAGCGTGGACTTGCCGGCGCCCGAGGGCCCGATGATGCCGATGAAATCTCCCTTGTTCACGTCGAGCGAGATGTGCTTAAGCGCCTGCTCGGTCTGCGTGCCATAGGAGAACGAGGCATCGTCGACGTTGATGATCGTTTTCATGGATACCTTTCATAGTCATTGGGGACAGTCTTAAATGACCAGTTGTTTAAGACCGTCCCAAAAAAGCTCGTTGTTTGGGACGGTCTTTGGTGGTGAAGCACGGAGACGGCTTTACGAGGGGCCCCAGGTTGGCGCGAAAGAGGAGCGAAGCGTA
>CABRLT010000347.1 GCA_902471785.1 uncultured Collinsella sp. | reverse complement strand
GTCGAGCTCGACTTTGAGGCGACGTCCTTCCCGGCGTTTTCTGCCGATGAGGTTTCCGCGGCGCTGGGTACGCTTGGTATCACCGCCATGCAGAACCGTTTCTTGGCGCTGATCGGCGGCGAGGGCGGGGCTGCTGCCTCCAGTGTGTTTGAGATACCTGCTATGGTTCGCGCAGCCGCCGGCGATGCCGACGCGCTTGGTGCCGTTGCGGCTGAGGTCTCCCGCGCGATTGATGCCGGCGAGTGGGTCGCCGCCGTGGTGGACGACGACAAGGAAGAGGGCGCGCTCTTTGGGCTGACGCGCACGCTGTGGTTGGCGACGTCCAAGGGCCTGTTCGCGCTCGAGGAGGGCGACAGCTGTGCGGCGGCTGAGGTTGAGGGCTTCAACTTCGCTCACGGTGTGATCGCCGGCGTGCTTGCGCGCCTGTTTATGGAGGGCCGCGTGGCGAGCCCGGATACGAAAGCGCTGCTGCACGAGCTTTCGCCCATCGATTCTTCTGAGCCCGAGCTCATGGATCCGCTCGATGCCGATTCCACGCGTATCTTCGATACCGTGGTCGCTGCCTATCTGCTGGATTCCGATCGCTCCGAGTTCGATGAGGCATATCTGGCCGATACCTATCTGCAGATGGCGTTGCCTGCGGCGCGCGGTGCAGAGGGTGCTGGTGAGGACGCTCCGGCGCCTGCCGCCCGTACTGCGGCTCTGACGCTGGCGCTCGTGGCGCCGTTGCGCGAGTGCATGGCCCGTGAGAACGCCGCCAACGTGTTCGATGGCATCGAGATGCCGCTCGTTCCGGTACTTGCCAAGATGGAGCGCGCGGGCATGCTCGTGGACCCCGACCGCCTGCACAGTCTGTCCGAGGGTCTGGCGACCCAGATCACCGAGGTCGAACGAAGCATTCGCGACCTTGCCGGTGACGAGACCTTTAACATCGGCAGCCCCATGCAACTTTCGCATGTGCTCTTTGATGTGATGGGCCTTCCGACCAAGGGTCTCAAAAAGACCAAGCGCGGTTACTATTCGACCAATGCCAAGGTACTGAGTGATCTTGCCCGTGACCACGAGATTGTTCGTTTGATCTTAGACTGGCGCGAGAAGTCCAAGATCAAGTCAACCTATCTGGACACGTTGGGCCCGCTGCGCCGCGGTGACGGTCGTGTGCACACCACGTACAACCAGACCATCACCGCGACGGGGCGTCTGTCTTCGAGCGACCCTAATCTGCAAAACATTCCGACGCGTTCGGAGCTGGGGCGTACCGTCAAGACGGCGTTTTCGGCAGGCGAGGGAAGCGTCTTTTTGGCGGTGGACTACTCGCAGATCGAGCTGCGTCTGCTGGCACATCTCTCGGGTGACGAGCACTTGGTGCGCGCCTTTAACGAGGGCGAGGACTTCCATGCCGAGACGGCGGCGCGCGTGTTTGGTGTGCCGGTGTCCGAGGTAACGCCCGACCTGCGCAGTCGCGCCAAGGCCGTGAACTTTGGCATCGTGTATGGCCAGCAGGCCTACGGCCTGTCGCAGTCGCTGCATATCTCGATGGCCGAGGCGCGCGACATGATCGACCGCTACTACGAGGCCTACCCGGGCGTGCGTACGTTCCTCGACAACGTGGTGGCGCGCGCCAAGCAGATGGGCTACGCCGAGACCATGTACGGCCGCCGTCGTCATATTCCGGAGCTCAAGGCCAAAAACCCGCAACTCCGCGGCTTTGGCGAGCGCACGGCCATGAACCATCCCATGCAGGGCACCGCAGCAGACATCATCAAGATCGCCATGG
>CABRLT010000346.1 GCA_902471785.1 uncultured Collinsella sp. | reverse complement strand
CCGGCCGGTATGTTCAGGGGCCGGGCGAACTTTCGCGTCAGGGCAGATATCTGTCATGGCTGGGGTGCTCCGCCTATGTCCTGTTTGACCAAGGCACCGAGGATCGACTGTGCAAGCAGATCGTCGATGGATTTCTGGGCGAAGGTCTCAGCGAGCCGTTCTTTAAGATTTATGACGGTCCGTGTAGCGCGATTTCCGATGGCGACCTGCAGGGTGTTGCAAATGCGGTCTTTAGAAACGAGCGTAATATGGCCAACGAGCAGGTCAAGGTGACCGAACAAAAGCTCGTGCAGCTCATGTGCGAGGCATAGCTTGGCGCTTGATCGACCTTGTGCAATCGGGGCGGCGATAGGCCATGGGCTATTTGCCGCAAAGATGCGCCGCGTGTAATTTGCCCGAGGCGTGGGCCGATGGCGTATCATTATCTCTTGCTTGTTTGCACTGCTCAGGGAGGGGCCGCGCATGGCGCAGGAACACGATCTGTTTGATGACATTATCGAGATCAGCAAGGGTTTCGACTTTCTTAAAAACCCGCTTGGCGGTGTGACCGATGCACTCGATCCGTCGGCACCGCAGTGGAATCCTGCCGACTACAAGGAGCGTCCGCGCGGCAACACCATTCCGTGCCTGACCTGCAAAAACGAAAAGAGCGGCTGTACCGCGTGCATGGACGTGTGCCCGGTCAACGCTATCGAGGTCGAGGAAGACGCCATCGAGATCCTCGACTCCTGTCGCAAGTGCGGCCTGTGCGCCGCTGCCTGTCCGACCGAGGCGATCATCTCGCCGCGCCTGGCGCCTAAAAACCTGTATGACGACATTGTCTCGGCGGCCACGAGCCACGAAACCGCCTACGTCACCTGCACGCGCGCCCTTAAGCGCATGCCGCGCGAAAACGAAGTCGTCGTTGCCTGCGTGGGCGATATTACGGCCGAGACCTGGTTCTCGGTACTGGCGGACTATCCCAACGTGAGCGTCTACCTGCCACTGGGCGTGTGCGATAAGTGCCGCAACACCGGTGGCGAGGATATTCTGGGCGAGGCCATCGCCACTGCCGAGGAGTGGGCCGGTACGGGCATGGGCCTGGAGGTCGACCCCAAGAGCCTCAAATGTCATAAGCGCCGCGAGTACGAGCGCAAGGAGTACATGGATAAGATTGCCCGCACCACGGGCCTTACCGTGACCAAGCTCAACCCGGCAACGGCGGCGCTGGCCTCGGTGACGCAGAAGCTCAAAGCCCACCGCCACCAGATTACCCAGCTGGAGCGTACGCTCAACACCATGTGCGGCACTACGACGACCAAGCGTCGCCGTACGCTTACGCACGGGCGACAGCTGGTACTCTCGACACTGCAAAACCATCCCGAGCTTGCCCAGAACATGCAGGTGAACACGCCGGAGTGCGATTTTGACAAGTGCACGTCGTGCGGCGAGTGCGTCAATGTATGTCCCACGTTCGCCTGCGATTTGGTGGGAAGCGGCCGCTTTGCGTTGGAGTCCATGTATTGTTTGGGCTGCGGTGCCTGTGTCAAGGTGTGCCCCGAGCATGCGCTTAAGCTGGTTGAACAT
Organism: uncultured Collinsella sp.; assembly: GCA_902471785.1. Lineage (GTDB taxonomy): Bacteria > Actinomycetota > Coriobacteriia > Coriobacteriales > Coriobacteriaceae > Collinsella. The sequence continues at coordinate 211 of CABRLT010000346.1, read as the reverse complement.
GATGCATCCAACCTAGTCGTCGTCGACCCCGAGGCCGAGGAAAAGGCCGCTCAGAAGGCCAAGGCCCACGAAGAGGCCCAGAAGGCCAAGGCCGAAGCAAAGGCCAAGCTCGACAAGATGCTCGATCAGGTGGAGAAGCTCGCGGACTAGCCAGCGACCCCAATCTTTGCTTCATTTGCGCCGCCGCGGTGTCCGGATTCGCCCGGATGCT
>CABRLT010000345.1 GCA_902471785.1 uncultured Collinsella sp. | reverse complement strand
CGCGTGCAGCGCGGCCACAACTACGCCATCGTCGACGAGGTCGACTCCATCCTGATCGATGAGGCCAGAACGCCGCTCATTATCTCGGGCGCCGGCACCAAGTCCGCCAGCACCTACAAGGACTTTGCGCGTGCCGTGCGCGGCCTGGAGCGCGGTGAGGACGTGTCGCACGACATGCTCACCGCCACCGAGGACGTCGAGCCCACGGGCGACTACGTCATGGATGAGGCCAAGCACACCATCGCCGCCACCGAGCGCGGTCTTAAGAAGATCGAGCGCCGTCTGGGCATCGAGGACATCTACGCCGACTTTTCGGGCCAGCTGGTCAACCACCTGCAGCAGGCGCTGAAGGCCCAGTACATGTTCCATCGCGACAAGCAGTACGTGGTCACGAACGGCGAGGTCAAGATCGTCGACGAGTTCACCGGTCGCATCATGGAAGGCCGCCGCTACTCTGAGGGCTTGCACCAGGCCATCGAGGCCAAAGAGGGCGTGCTCGTGCGCGAGGAGAACCAGACGCTGGCCACCATCACCTTGCAGAACTACTTCCGTCTGTATGACAAGCTCTCCGGCATGACCGGTACGGCACTCACCGAGGATGCCGAGTTCCGCGAGATCTACAAGCTGCCCGTCGAGGTCATCCCCTCCAACAAGCCCGTCCAGCGTGTTGACCACGAGGACCTGGTGTACCGCACCATCCAGGCCAAGTACAACGCCGTTGCCGACGATGTCGAGCGACGTCACGCCAAGGGCCAGCCGGTCCTGGTGGGCACCGTCTCCATCGAGAGCTCCGAGAAGCTGTCCGCCGCCCTTACCAAGCGCGGCATCGCACACGAGGTCCTCAACGCCAAGCACCATGAACGCGAGGCCCATATCGTGGCCCAGGCTGGTCGCTATGGCGCCGTGACCATCGCCACCAACATGGCCGGCCGTGGTACCGACATCTTGCTGGGCGGCAACCCCGACGAGTTGGTGCGCGAGCGCCTGGAGTACGAGGGCCTGACCATGGAGGACGTGACGCCCGAGCAGCTCGAGCAGTTTAACACCGAGGCCAAGGAGACTTGCAAGGCCGAGCGCGAGCGCGTGCTTGCCGCCGGTGGCCTGACCGTCATCGGCACCGAGCGCCATGAGTCCCGTCGTATCGACAACCAGCTGCGCGGCCGCTCCGGCCGTCAGGGCGATCCGGGCGAGACCCAGTTCTACCTGTCGCTCGAGGACGACCTCATGCGCCTGTTCGGCGGCGACAAGATGGACCGCGTCTCCAAGATGATGGTCACGGCCGACATGGGCGACGACATGCCCATCCAGCACAAGATCATCTCCAAGGCCGTCGAGAGCGCCCAGCACAAGGTCGAGAGCATCAACTTCTCCATGCGTAAGAGCGTCCTTGAGTACGACGACGTCATGAACAAGCAGCGCCAGGTCATCTACGCTGAGCGCAATAAGATTCTGGACGGCAAGGACCTGACCGACCACATCACCGAGGTCATGCACGACACCGTGTACCGCTGCGTTCAGGAGTTCTGCACCAAGGACAGTCACGATGGCGAGCGCGACCTGGAGGGCCTGCGCAAGTGGGTTGTGGAGCTCACCGGCCACATCGATACGCCGAAGTTCCCCGACGAGGATTATGAGGCTCTGGCTGCCGATGTCCTGGCTTACGTAGAGAAGTGCTACAACATGAAGGCCGAGCGTCTGGGCGAGGACCTGATGCGCGAGCTCAACACCCAGGTCATGCTGCGCGTCATCGATACCCGCTGGATGAACTACCTGCAGGAGATGGACTACCTCAAGACCGG
>CABRLT010000344.1 GCA_902471785.1 uncultured Collinsella sp. | reverse complement strand
AGACCACCGAGCTCGAGTTGGTCGGAACGCAGCGGGTGTCTGCGAATATTACGCTTCAGACCCAAGCGGACATCGAGGCGGTGTTCCAGATGACGCCGTACTACTACCGCACGCGCCCCGCCGACAAAGAGCGCCTGGCAAACCTCGATACCCTTCAGACTGACATCGACTTCATCATCGCCGAGTACCGCCACAGCTAACAACCTGCCAAAAAGGGACAGGTTTATTTTGGTAGGTTTTATCTGGGCAAACGTAAAGGGCCGACCGCGGAGATGCGCGATCGGCCCTTTTTAGTTGCTTGGCTGCAGAGGTTATGAGAAGCGAGCGCTTATAGGCGGTCCTTGTTCTCGGCCTTAACGGCGTGTGCCTGCTGAACAAAGAACAGGTCGTACACCACGATGACAAAGGCGCCAAAGTTGATGGCGTCGCCGCCAAACGCGGGAAGCGTGAGCACCGCTTGGGCAAGCGTGGCGACCGCGGCAACAATACCGAGCTTAAACGCGCCGTCCACCTGCGAAGGCTTGTTGGCGCCCTTGATACCGGCGACGCCTGCGGCAAGGTCGACGAGACCCTTGGCGATAAGCACGACCGCTGCGAGCGTGGCGTACGAACCGTACGTGGAATCGAGACCGCCCGTGGCGATACCGACGCCGGCGGTGACGAGGCTGGCGATACCCAAAACAAAGTAGATGAGAGCAAGGATTTTGAGAGTCTTGCGAGTGAAGCTCATGGCTGGTCCTTTCGATACGAGTACGCCAACTTGGCGCACCCAATGTACTGCACATATGGTGAAGCACATTGTAGTTCAACGCAGCGATGCATGCGCCTGAAAGCGCTTTGAGCCCGCGCGGCCCAACCCAACCTTTCAAAAGGGAAAGCTGGACGTAAGCCAAATCGATGGCAGCTCATGTGCGGCGCTGAGATGATGAGGCCGTAACAAGGAGTTGGCCTCAAGGAGGAGCCATGATGTACGGAGCAGGGCAAGTGCGTGAGCCGCGGTCGTTGGGAAGGCGCATGGGTGATTCTGTGATCGCTGCCGTGTGCACGGGATTGATGGCGGTGCTTTGCATTGGGATGCTGTGGGCCATGTCGCATGTGGGACAATAGCGGACGGTTGGGTACCGGCATAAACGGCGCTCACGTATTCGTTTTGCTTGTTAAGGAGTACCCATGGGCGTCGTCGATCCCTTTTCTGTTGTTCGGGCCGCGGGGCTTGAGCTGACCGGGAAGCCCGAGGGCCTCACGCTCACTGACGGCACGATGGAGCTGCGCGCCGATTTTGACCGCATGCTGCCGCGGCTCAAGCAGGGCCGTCTGCGGCAAGAGCTGCTGGTAAAGGCTGCGCGCGCAAAAGGCATCGAGAGCCCATGGGCGATTGACGCCACGGCAGGCTTTGGCGAGGATTCGCTGCTGCTGGCGACCGCGGGCTTTACCGTCGATCTGTATGAACAGGATTGCGTGATCGCGGCGCTCCTCAAGGATGCCTTGGATCGTGCGGCAGATGATCCGGCGCTTGCGACAGCCGTGGCACGCATGCGCTTACATGCCGGCGAGGACAGCATTGCCGGTCTTCGCCATACAGCTGAGCTGATCGAGCAGGGCGAGCTCGCCGCTCCCGACGTGGTGTATCTGGACCCCATGTTTCCCGAGCGCACCAAGAGCGCGGCGGTTAAAAAGAAGTTCCAACTTTTGCATCATCTGGAACAGCCGTGTGCCGATGAGGAGGCGCTGGTCGAAGCCGCGCTTGCGGTGCACCCGCGCAAGGTCGTTATCAAGCGGCCGGTGAAGGGGCCACTGCTTGCCGGCGTTAAGCCGAGCTATC
>CABRLT010000343.1 GCA_902471785.1 uncultured Collinsella sp. | reverse complement strand
CCAGCCGCGAGACCGAGGAAGTCGTCTCGGAGTTCATTGCCGAGCAGGCACCCGGCCTTCGCTACACCATCGTCAACGAGGCCGGTGCATCGGTGTACTCGGCCTCCGAGCTCGCGAGCCAGGAGTATCCCGATCTGGATGTCACCGTGCGCGGCGCCATGAGCTTGGGTCGTCGCCTGCAGGACCCGCTGGCAGAGCTCGTCAAGATTCCGCCCCAGTCCATCGGCGTGGGCCAATACCAGCACGACCTTGACCAGGCCGAGCTCTCGCGCACGCTGGGCCACGTGGTGGAGGACGTCGTCAACCGTGTGGGCGTCGATGTAAACACCGCGAGCGCGAGCCTGCTGGGATACGTATCGGGCATCACGCCGAGCGTGGCCAAGAATATCGTGGCTTTCCGCGAGGAAAACGGCGCCTTTACCGATCGCCGCCAGCTCAAGAAGGTCCCCAAGCTGGGGCCCAAGGCATATCTCAACGCCGCGGGCTTCCTGCGCATCAGCGGTGGCAAGAACCCGCTCGACGCGACGAGCGTCCACCCCGAAAGCTACGAGGTGGCCACGTCCGTCCTGGAACGCGCCGGCGTTAAAGCCAGCGAGCTCAGCCGTGGCGGCGTGCCCGACATTGAGCGCCGTCTGGGCAGCATCTCGGCGCTGGCAAGCGACCTGGACTGCGGCACCCTCACGCTCATCGACATCGTCAACGAGCTCAAAAAGCCCGGCCGCGACCCGCGCGACGATGCGCCCGAGGTGGTCTTTAGCCGCTCGGCACTTTCCATCGACGACCTGGAGCCCGGCATGGAACTCAAGGGCACGGTACGCAACGTCGTCGACTTTGGCGCCTTCGTCGATGTGGGCGTGCACCAGGACGGCCTCGTACACATCTCCAAGCTGGCCAACCGCTTCGTCAAGCACCCGAGCGACGTAGTACGCGTCGGCGACACGGTAAAGGTATGGGTCGAGAAGGTCGATCGCGACCGCAAGAAGATCTCGCTCACCATGGTGCAGGGGAAGTAAACCGCCAAAGCAAGGGTACCCCCTGCAGCGACGTGCAAAATCGCGAGTATTCTGCAATTTCCGCCGCTCCGAACGCCCCTCAGAGGCAATAAAGTCAAAAACAGCCCCCGTTTTAGCGTCGTCAGAGCCAAAACGGGGGCCGTTCCATGCTTCGGTTAACTGATAAAGACCTTTACCTTGCTGAATACTCTCAATTTTGCACGGCGCAGGCGGGGGTACCTTTGCCCACGGCAGGATATGGAAGCAAAGCGCCAACTTGCTGGCAAGCTTGTGTCGGCAGCCCCGGCCTTTCCTTTGCCTAGCGCGACCCTCGCGGAGCGCATGAGCGATAGGGAAAGGAAAGGCCGGGCGAACAACTCGCAGCGCAGCCAGTGTTCGCGTTACGGCAGGATATGGAAGCCGAGCGACGCGATATCCTTGGCAAAGCCGCGCACGGTGTCGAGCGAGACCTCGTAGGGGTCACGGCCGATGTTCTTGCGCTTGGCCAGGATGCTGTTGGGCACCGTGATGATCTGGCAACCGCAGGCTTCGGCCTGGTAAATGTTGATGAGCTCGCGCGTGGACGCCCACAGGACCTCGCAGTTGGGCTTGGCGGCGGCCTTCTTGACCGACTCCGTCATAAACGGAATGGGGTCGACGCCGGTATCGGCGATACGGCCGGCAAAGAGCGAGATGATGGACGGCGTCTCGGCATCAACAGCCTCGACCATCTCATCGACCTGCTCGGGCATAAAGATGGTGGTGACGTTGACCTTGATGCCGTCAGCCGAAAGCTTGCGGACCAGCTCGGCGGTTGACTCGCCCTTGGTGG
>CABRLT010000342.1 GCA_902471785.1 uncultured Collinsella sp. | reverse complement strand
CTCGAGGTCGGCTGCGGCACGGGCTGCATCTCGCTCTCGCTTGCCTGGGAGCGTCGCGGCCACGTCACCTGCACTGCTACCGATATCGAGCCGCGCGCCATCGACCTTGCTACCAAAAACCGCGATGCGCTTGGTCTCACGTCCGACGAGGTCGCCTTCAGCCTCACGAACCTGGTGAGCTCCATTCCCCGCGAAGAGTGGGGCACCTTTGACGTACTCGTTTCCAACCCGCCCTACATTCCCACCGATGTCATGCGCTCGCTGCCGCACGAGGTCAAGGACTTTGAGCCCGATCTGGCGCTCGAAGGCGGTGCCGACGGCCTCGATATCTTCCGCCGCCTGCTCAATGCGGCGCCTTACATGCTGCGCGCCGGCGGCCTGTTTGCCTGCGAGCTCTACGAGGGTGCCCTCGATGCCGCGGCCGAGCTCTGTCGCCAGGCAGGCCTTTCGGACGTGCGTATCGTCCATGACCTCACTGATCGCCCCCGCATCGTCCGAGCCATCGTCACCGAGCCCAAACAGCGCCAGTAATATTTATTAACTGGTTAGCAAAAATTATAAACTAGTTTATAATTAGGACGGCTGAAAGAGGTCGGCCCATGCAACCTCCTACCTTTCGGGAAATCATTGCCCTACTCAAGCACGATGGATTCGTGAAGGTCGCGCAAGTCGGTAGTCATGCTAAGTATGTTTCTGGCGACCGTGTTGTCACCGTGAACGGCTCTGGTGGTGATCGACCAAAGAAGGGCACGTGGGCAAGTATTCGTCGCCAAGCTGGATGGTAGTTGGAGGCAAAATGAGGCAGCGATTTACCTATGACTGCGTTCTCATAAAAGAAGACGACGGGTACTGCGCCAGCTTCCCGCAGATTCCCGGCGCTTTTGCCGATGGCGATACGCGCGAAGAAGCGATTGCCCATGCCACCGAGGCGCTGATGGCGTTTTTGGCCGACGACCTCAACAACGGTTTGACTCCGGCAGGGTACGAACGTTCGGCCGAGGTCGTGGCCCTTTCAGTCGAAATCGACCACGAGGACGCTCGGGAAGCGGCGTGCCGAACATTTAAAGACGCGGCGCTGGACCTCAAAGTCTCCGCTCCGCGGATTACCGCGCTGGTCAAAGCCGGAAAGCTCGATGTTGAACTCGTCGATGGCCGTCGGATGATAACGATAGACAGCATCGAGCGCTACGCCGCCCAAGAACGTCACGCCGGAAGACCAAAGAAGTCTGTAGCCTTCCAATAACCCCCTCACTTTCACCGACTACTAGAGCCGCTCACCAAACCAACATGCGCTCTGGGCAAATAGGTTGAACGTTTCGTGCGAGAATGCCCCACAGTAAACAAACTTGCACCAGAGCGTAAGGGGCTGGCATACACATGCAGACGGTCTATCGGGTATACAAGGGAACGCGCGAGCCGCATCGGCTTGCCGTCGAGCGCACGGCCGAGGTGCTCGGTCGCGGCGGCCTGGCGCTGATCCCGACCGAGACGGTCTACGGTGTCGCCGTGGCGGCTAATGCCTTCTCGGATGCAATTCCTCAAGATACAAGTGGGCCCAAGCCGTGGCCGCGCGACCCGCAGGCTGCCGTCAACGGTGCCGCGGTCCCCGCACTCGGTACCGGCTATCGCCGCATCTTTACCCTTAAGCAGCGCGAACTCACGCAAACTGTCGCCTGGCTGGTCGATGATGCCAAGGCCCTTGACCGCTACGGTGTGGATATCCCCAACGAGGCCCGTGTGCTCGCTCGAAGATGTTGGCCGGGTGCGTTGACCATCGTGGTCAAGGCGGCTCCCTGCGTGCCGACCTTTATGCGCGCCGCCGATGACACCGTC
>CABRLT010000341.1 GCA_902471785.1 uncultured Collinsella sp. | reverse complement strand
ACTTTTTATTCAGCCCTAGTCATCGCACAAAGCCCCTTCGGCAGCACACGGTGCTATTGAATCACCGCAGGCCGGGGCGGGAGGCGGTCCTTTCTCTCGGAAAACTTCGCGAAGCCCAGTTTCCGAGAGAAAGTGTCCGCCTCCCGCCCCGGCCGGCCAGGTCACACTACACCGTGTGCTGCGGCAGGTCCTGCAGGGCGATGACGTCCATGCCCATGTCGTTGGCGCTGCCGTGACCCTGCTGGTCCTCGCGCACCGCCTCGATGGCACTCACGTAGGTGTTGGCGGCAGACATCGCGGTCACGCAGGTCACGCCGCGGCGCACGGCCTCGGTGCGCAACAAATAGCCGTCGCCACGCGAGCCCGGGCCGTACGGCGTGTTGATGATCACTGCGATCTTGCCATCGGCGATGAGGTCGCCGATGTTGGGGCACTCGCCGTCATGCGGGCCGCTGATCTTTTCCACGACCTCGCACGTCACGTTGCCTCCGCGCAGCACGCGCGCCGTACCCTCGGTAGAGCAGATGTCAAAGCCCAGATAGCGCAGGATACGAGCGACCGAAAGGATGTGACGCTTGTCGCGGTCGCACACGCTAATGAACACCTTGCCGGCGCTCGGGTCGGGCAGCTTGTAGTCAATCGCCAGCTGCGTCTTGGCGTACGCCTCGGGATAGCTCTTGGCGATACCCATGACCTCGCCCGTCGACTTCATCTCGGGCCCCAGGATAACGTCAGCGCCCGGGAAACGACCCCAGGGCATAACGGCTTCCTTCATGCAGAACCAGTCCAGCTGGCGCTCGTCGCTCGGCAGGCCCAGGCTCGCGATGGAATCGCCCGCCATGATACGCGCCGCGCACTTGGCCAGCGGCACGCCGGTGGCCTTGGAGATGAACGGCACGGTACGGCTGGCACGCGGGTTGGCCTCGATCACGTAGACGGTCTCGCCCTTAATGGCGTACTGAACGTTGACCAGGCCGCGAACGCCCAGTGCCATCGCGATGCGGCGCGTGGTCTCGCGAAGCTTTGCCTGCAGGCTCTCGCTAAAGCTGAACGGTGGGATGCAGGTCGCGGAGTCGCCAGAGTGGATACCGGCCTCCTCGATATGCTCCAAAATGCCGCCAATGTAGACCTCTTCGCCGTCGCACAGGGCGTCGACGTCGGACTCGATCGCGCCCTCCAGGAAGCGATCCAGGTACACCGGGTAGTCGGGGCTGATTCGCGCGGCCTCGGCCATGTAATCGCGCAGATGCTCGGCGTCGTAGGCGATCATCATGCCGCGGCCGCCCAGCACGTAGCTCGGACGTACCAGCAGCGGGTAGCCGATGTGCGCGGCCACGGCCTCGGCCTCCTCAAACGAGGTAGCCTGGCCCGCCGGCGGATACATGATGCCCAGCTTGTCGAGCAGGGCGGCGAAGCGCTCGCGGTCCTCGGCAAAGTCGATGGCATCGGGCTTGGTGCCCATAATGTTCACGCCGCTCTCCTCGAGCATGCGCGCCAGCTTAAGCGGGGTCTGGCCGCCGAGCGTCACCACGACGCCGTCGGGACGCTCAACATCGATGACGTCCATGACGTCCTCGTAGGTAAGCGGCTCAAAGTACAGGCGGTCAGAGGTGTCGTAGTCGGTCGAGACGGTCTCGGGGTTGCAGTTGACCATGATGGTCTCAAAACCGCGGGCCGCCAGCGCGTAGCTCGCATGCACGCAGCAGTAATCGAACTCGATACCCTGGCCAATGCGGTTGGGACCGGCACCCAGGATCATGGCCTTGGGCTTGTCTGCCGGCGTGGTCTCGTCGGGGGCGACGCACTTCTTGGCATCCGGGCTCGTGCGGTAGATGTTCTCGTACGTCTTGTAGT
>CABRLT010000340.1 GCA_902471785.1 uncultured Collinsella sp. | reverse complement strand
ACCGCTTCTTGGCGGGCAAGGAGGCCCCGGGCGCCCTCAACGAGGAGGGCGACGGCGCGGTGCGCATCATGACCGTGCATGCGTCCAAGGGCCTGGAGTATCCGGTCGTGGCGGTTGCCGAGTGTTTTGGCGTGCGCAAATCGTCCGGTGCGGCACAGATGGGTCGCGTCGAGGGCGGAGCGCAAGTCGTGGCGCTGCCGGCGCGCTTCGATGGCGTTAAGCTTGCCGACGGAACCTTCGTGAAGGGCGATGACGTCAAAAAGCAGTTTGAACACGCGTTTAAGGGCAAGGGTACGTCGCTGTGGCTGCCGCCGGAGCTCATGGAGGACGTCTGTGCGACGGGTTCTCCCGCCGAGGCATTTGCTCGCCTGCGCAACGACGACCTGCAGCTTTCGCTCGAGGAGCGGGCCCGCTTGCTCTATGTTGCCATGACGCGAGCGGGCGAGCTGGTGATCTTGGCGATGGATGCCGGTGTGGGCCGCGGCAAGGTGATGGCGCCGACCTTCGATGTCGAGACGGATCTGACCTACGACGTGCTGCGCCGCATCCTGCCGACCGATAGTCTGGACATGCCGCAGCTCGATAGCGACCGTCTGGTGTTCGACAACTCCCAGCCGGGCGACTACGAGCTCATCTCGCTGGCGGACTTTACGTTTGGTGAGCAGGCGTTTGAGGCTAACGCTTCGCTGGATGCCGAGGGCAGGCTCGTTCGCGGCGATGTCGATGTCGCTGATAATGCTGCGCACTCAACTGTGCCCGGTCCTGCCGACCCCAAGCCCGATGCGTTTGAGCTCGTGTATCCCCAGGCAGTGGGCGTGCGCATGGGCATCTGTCCGTTCCCGGTGCGTGACTCGTATAGCTACTCGTCAATTGCCGTGGCGCTGCATGCCGAGTCCGAGGACCGTGCCGCCGAGGCGCTTGTTCCCATGGACGAGTCCGGCGATGATGCGGAGTCGGATGGCTCGGAGATGGCCGATGCGGACGTGGCTGCTGTCGAGCCCGCCGGCAACCCCATGGCGCTGGGCTCGGCCTTCCACGCCGCTTGCCAGTGGCTCATCGAGATGGGTGCCGATGCGCTGCCCGTTGAGCGTGCCGACGCCCTGGCTCGCTTGTGGCGCCTGACGCCGGAACAGCGCGAGCGCTTCGATGTCGCTCTGGATCGCTGGCTCAAGTCGTCGGTTCGTGCCGAGCTGCTCGCGTGGCCGTGCATCCGTGCCGAGGTGCCGTTCTTCTCGCTGGGCTGCGAGGACGAGGATATCGCCCGCTACGGCGCCTATGCCGAGGGCGCCATCGATGCCTTGGCAACCGACCCGGCGGATCCGTCGCGCGCACTGGTCATCGACTACAAGACGGGTGGCACGCCGGATGAGACGCCGGAGCAGCTGCTCGAGAAACACGCCTTGCAGGCGCGCGTTTACGCCGACGTTCTGCACAAGGCGGGCTTTGAGGTCGTGACCGTCAAGTTCGTTCGCGTGGAGCGGGCGAATCCAACCATCTTCGTCAATCCCGCCGAACCTCAAGTGGTCACCTACAACCTCTAGTCCTCAGATAACTTGCGGTGGAATACGGACTGTTTTGGTCAAAAAAGCCGCCAAACAGTCCGCATTTCACCGCAACTGCAAGAGGAGCCGTGTGGGTTTGGGCTAGGTTCGGGTGCCGTCCGCGCTGTGCGGTAGAATCGTAACCCTAAGATCACGAACCCGCATCGGAGCTCATTACATGGCATTCGTCCATCTGCACAATCACACTGTTTTCTCCATGCTCGACGGCGCAACCCGTATCCAGGATATGGTCAACCGTGCCGTTGAGCTGGGCATGCCCGCCGTCGCCATTACCGACCACGGCTACATGTATGGCGTGC
>CABRLT010000339.1 GCA_902471785.1 uncultured Collinsella sp. | reverse complement strand
CCATGGCCTCGTGACCGTACATCGTCTCCAAGAAGCCCGCCTTGATCTTGCCGACGCCGTGTTCTGCGGAGACGGCACCGCCCATGGCCGTGACCTCGGAAGCCCACTGGGCAAAGAGTTCTCCGCCGCGGCGATAATCCTGTGCATCGCGCGGCAGAATGTTCACATGCAGATGGTTGTTACCGATATGCCCCCAGGCGGCAGATTCAAGCCCACTTTCCGCCAGCGTGCGGCGATAGAGGGCGATAACATCGGCCAAGTGCGCGTTGGGCACCGACATGTCCGAACCCAGTTTGGTGATGGTGGGATCCATGCGGCGGCGCTCGTCGATGAGCATGTTGACGCTCTCGGGCACCGCATGGCGGAAGAATCGCTGACACTCGCGATCGACCTCGGTGCGCGCGACCCATGTCGCATCGTCACTGCCGCCCGCAAGCTCCAGTACCCACCCCAAGTGATACAGCTCCTCAGTCGCCTGGGCTTCGTCGTCGCAGTCGAGCTCCACGTAGACACAGACCTTGGCGTCTTTGTCGAGCGCAGGCAGCGAGGCAAACGCCGTCGACTGCTCGCGCTGGCGACGTAGAATATCCAGGGCGCCAGCATCGAAGTACTCGATGGCAGCCGCATGGGACAGGACGGGACGCACAGAATCGGTGAAGGACACGGCCTTGTCTTCGCTGTCGAAGAAGCAGCTCACGCCCCAAACGACCGCGGGTGCCACCTGCAGGGCAATCTCGAGTTCGGTGATGACGCCGATTGTGCCACACGCACCGATAAACAGATCGATGGCATCCATATCGTCAGCAACGAAATAGCCCGAAGCATTTTTTGTCTTGGGCATGGTATAGCCGGGAAGATCGAGCTCGAGTGTACGGCCCGCTGCCGTCACGAGCGACAGGTGGCGGCCCTGGGCAAAAGCCTCGCCGCGCCGAAGCTCAAGCAAATCGCCATCAGCCAGCACGACGTGGAGTCCCGTGATATGTGGGCGCATGGGGCCGTAGGCGTAGCTGCGGGCACCGGAGGCGTTACATGCCGCCATGCCGCCCAGACAGGCAGACGCCTCGGTGGGATCGGTGGGAAAGAACTGCTCGGGGGCCTCTTGAAACTCATCGTAGGCCTTAAGCGATGCCTGGTCCCAACCAGCGGTCGGCAGCACCTTCTTGCTCAGCTGCTTGCGCAGCTCCGAGAGCACAACGCCCGGCTCCACGCGCAGCAAAAATTGGCCTTGTTCATCGCGGCGAAGGCCCAAGTAGCGATTCATACGGGAAGTATTGAGGATATGCCCGCCGTGGGGCACGGCACCGGCGGCAAGGCCGGTTCGGGCGCCCTGAACCGTTACCGGGACACGCTCGGCATGGAGCTTTTCCAAAATGGCACGGACCTCGTCTTCCGTTGTCGGAAACGAGATGCTCGATGCTTCGCCCGATGCGCGAGATTCATCGCGGCCATACTCTTCGAACTCGTCGGTGAAGGGTTTGATGGTTGCAGACACGCGAACTCCCCCTTTAGCTAACTACAGTGTTTGCAGGGAGATGTTACCGCATCGTTTCGTCGACGTGTTCGAGACCGTCTCCATAATTGGCGATTTTTACGTTCGTACAATTCGGCGAGCGGCTTGATTTCCTCGGTAGACGATGCTTTTGACACATATGGCCCCGCCGTCGCCGACCGCGCGATTGTCGCTTGAAAAAAGTTGGAGTATTTTTTGCCGCCTTTTACCTGCGGAGACACCAATCCGTCAAGCATTTGGTCAGCAATTGGTCAAGTAGTGGCTGATACCGTCGGCATCGACAGCCAAAACCGACAGAAGTTTTGGCCCCGGAAGCAGGGAGGTTCCCATGGCATATTACTGGCCCCAGTACGGCATCGCCATCGA
>CABRLT010000338.1 GCA_902471785.1 uncultured Collinsella sp. | reverse complement strand
CAGGCCCGCCTGGCGCAGGCGCTCCAGCACGGCAAGGTTCTCGGGCACGGCCAGGAACTGCTTGACGCTCGCCGCAATCTTGGGACCGATGCCCTCGCACTCGGCGATGTCCTCTTCGCTCGCCAAGATGAGCTTGTCAATCGACAGGAATCGCTCGGCAATGACCTCGCCCACGCTCTTGCCCACGTTGCGGATGCCCAGGGCAAACAGCACGCGACCGAGCGGCTGGCTCTTGGACTTGTTGAGCTCGGCGATGATTTTCTCAGCCGTCTTGAGGCCTACCGGAATGGGGTCGCCCTTCTTGACGCCCTTTTTGCTGTTGGAGCTGGCATAGGCGCGCCCCGTGTCCAGGCCGGCGATGTCGTCGACCGTGAGCTGGTAGAAGTCCGCGACATCATGGATCAGCCCGGCGGCGATCATCTTGTCGACGATCTCGTCGCCCAGGCCGTCGACGTCCATGCAGCCGCGGCTCACCCAGTGGAGCAAGCGCTCCTTGAGCTGCGCGGGGCAGTCGATGGACACGCAGCGGTAGGCAACCTCGCCATCCTCGTGGACAACGGGGCTGCCGCACACGGGGCAGACCTCGGGCATGTGCCAGTCGACCGAATCGGCCGGGCGCTTATCGAGCACCGGGCCCACGACCTCGGGGATTACGTCGCCTGCCTTGTGCACGATGATGGTATCGCCCTCGCGCACGTTTTTGCGACGGATCTCGTCGATATTGTGCAGCGTGGCGCGCGCGATGGTGGAGCCGGCAACCGTCACCGGGTCGAACTCGGCGACCGGCGTGAGCACACCGGTGCGGCCCACCTGGATGCGAATTTCGCGCAGGACGGTCTGCTTTTCCTCGGGCGGGAACTTAAAGGCAATGGCCCAGCGCGGCGCGCGGGCGGTAAAGCCCAGGTCGAGCTGCTGCTGGAAGCTATCGACCTTTACGACCACGCCATCGATGTCGTAATCCAGGTCGCCGCGATGCTCGAGCGCCTGGGCACAGAACTCGTGGACCTTGGCCGGCGTGGCACAACGAGCCACGTTGGGGTTGACGCTAAAGCCGGCGCTACGCAGCCAATCGAGAAACTCGCGCTGGCTGTGGACGTGCAGCGGGTCGGTATCGGCGATGGCATAGATAAAGGTGGCCAGGTCGCGGCGCGCCGTGACCTTGGGATCCTTTTGGCGCAGGCTGCCGGCGGCGGCGTTGCGCGGGTTGGCGAAGGGGTCGCGGCCCTCGGCATCGGCCTCGTCGTTCAGACGAACAAAGCTGCCCTTGGGCATATAGACCTCGCCGCGCACCTCGATGGTGCGCTCGCGGTCGACGCCCATGTGGGCGAGCGCCGGCTCGGACAGGTGCATGGGCACATCCTTGATGGTGCGGACGTTGAGCGACACGTCCTCGCCCGTGGTGCCATCGCCACGTGTGGCCGCACGTACGAAGGTGCCGTTTTGGTAGGTAAGGGCCACGCCCAGGCCGTCAATCTTGAGCTCGCAAGTATAGGTGACGCTACCGGCACCGAGCGCATCCTCGGTACGCTGGAGCCATGCGTCGAGCTCGTCCAGATCCATGGCATCGTCCATGGAATACATGCGCGCCATGTGCGTGACCGGCGTAAACTGCTCGCTCACGTAGCCACCCACGCGCTGGGTATAGCTGTCGGGCGTTACCAAATCGGGGTAGGTCGCCTCGATCTGCTGGAGCTCAACGAGCATTTTGTCAAAGGCGGCGTCCGTGATCTCGGGCGCATCGAGCATGTAGTAGCGATAGGCGTGGTAATCGAGCTCGTGGCGCAGCTCGGCCGCGCGCGCTGCCGCCTGGGCACGGGCGTCGGCCGGTGCGGCGGCATCCGCGCTCGCGGGCATTTCGGTATCGATGTCCACACCGTCACCA
>CABRLT010000337.1 GCA_902471785.1 uncultured Collinsella sp. | reverse complement strand
TGTCAAGCGCGGTCGCCGCCATGAACGGCTTGAACAGGTCGCGCACGGGCTGCAGCGGGTCGACCACGGGCTCGACGCTCTCGGCCTGGACGGTCTGAGAGCCGGTGCCCATATCGCGCTCGACCTTCTGGTCCATCTCCTCGCCCGTGTACATCCCGCCGAACTCGTCGGGGTAGGCCAGACGCCACGCGCCGGCCTTGGCGCACTTCTCGATCATGACGCCCGGCATCTTCGCCCAGTTGCTCTTGCCGGTGCTGTAGTCGGTGAGCGCCAGCTCGACGTATGCGGGCTTCTTGCCGTCGGTGAACGCGACCTCTGCCCAGCCGCCGATGAGCTGCTCCCCGATCATCTTGTAGACGGCGGAGCCCTTCTTCTTGACGACCTCGCCGTCGCGGAGCACCACAACGCCGCTCTCGATGCCGCCGTAGTTTGGCTGCCTGTTCGCGCGGCGGTTGAACACCTGGTAGTTCGTGATGATGCTCGCCGGGGCGTTGCCGTACTTGACGAGGTAGACATCCTGCGTGAACGGGTTGAGGTGCTGGCGGTTGCAAAGCTCCACGCACAGCGCCAGCTCGCTGTCGGTGGCGTTGGGGCACAGGCGCTCGCGGATGTCCTGCGAGGTGAACTTGACGGGCATGCCCGCATCGTCCTTGAACTCGATAATCTCGCTACTCATCGACGCTCACCTCGCATCCGTAGAGCTTGGAGATGGTGGCGACGGCGCCGTTCTCGGCGTAGATGTCCTCGCACTTCTTGCCGTACGCGATGATGACGGCAAGGAAGTCGCGGTCGAACTCGATGGGCTCCTCGTCCATCAGTACGGGCGCGACCGCCATGCCGTAGGCGACGCCGCGAAGCACCGCGGGGTCGACCTTCTCCTCGAGCGCCTCGGCGTTGAGCTCCGTGTTGATGAGGACGTTGCCCACGGCCTGCCTCATGAGCTCCTTGAGTGCCTTTCGCTTCATTTCATTCTCCGTTTCTACTTTTTCTCTTCGGCTGGGTCTGTCCAGCCGCGATATACCTGTATGTCCATGTGCGGCTCGATGCCGCGCCGACGGGGCCACTTGACCACGTGGACCTCGGCCACCTGGCTGTCGTCGCCCCAGACCGCCCCGTTCATCCCGTCCATCACGAGCTTGGCGATGTTGTCCGCGTCCGGCTTGAACGTGTTCGGTTCCGACGTGACGCGCTTCGGCCTCGACACGGGCAGCGGCTCGTACACGTCGATGCGCACCGCGACGGGCACCCTGAACGGGAACAGCAGCCCCTTGAGCTCCGGGTACGCCTCCCGCATGGCCCCGAGCGCCGCGTCGCGGATGGCGGCCTCGTTGCGGATGGTCTCGTTTGGCGTGTACATCCGGGCGTGCCTGCGGTCGAGCCTGTGGCGCTGCTTGCCCGCCACGAACGGGACGGTGAACGCGAATCGCCTGCCGATCACAGTACCGACCCCATCCCGAGCGCCACGCGGATGCCATCCGCCGCGAGCAGCATCGCCCGCAGGACGTAGGGCATGAGCGCGTACACCGCGAACAGGAGCGCGATGTACGCAGCGCACCTAAGCAGCCTCGATGCCATGCGTTCCCTCCTCGATCCACTGCTCCACCCATTCCGGGCGCACCATGCGCCCTACCTTGCGCCCCTCGGGCAGCTGCGAGCGCAGGCGACCCGCCTTGCACTCGATGCGCAGCGTGTCGTAGGGCACACCCGTCACCCTCGACGCCTCGCGCAGCGTGTACATCAGCTTGTGCCTGATGCCAAGCTCGTCGGCCATCTGCTGGAACGTTTTGGCTCTGCTAGAATCCATGAGTGACCTCCTTTCAGGTCTGGAGCCGTCCCCGCCTTCCACACCGGGCGGCACTTTTTTGTCTTTCCGGGGCCTCGCCCC
>CABRLT010000336.1 GCA_902471785.1 uncultured Collinsella sp. | reverse complement strand
TCGGCTTCGGTGACCGAGGGCTTGCCCTCCCACACATGGTGCAGGCGGTTGATGTAGGCGTAGGTGTCCTGGAAGGCCATGCCGTCGGCAAACAGGCCGACATTTTCCTGGAACTGCTGCAGGGCGGCCTCGGTATGCGGACCAAAGTAGCCGTCGTCTTCGCCACAGGCAAAGCCCAAAACGTTGAGAGCGCGCTGCAGGGCCTGCACATCGGCGCCATGGAAATTGGGCATGCGCAGATAGAGAGTGCGGTCGCCCAGCTTATACGAAGCGTCTACAAGGGCGCTCCAGCAGGGGATATTGACGGCATGACCGGCAGCAAGGCCGCTGTCGAGCCTGAAGGTGCTGACGGCCTGCTCAGTGGTGGCTCCAAAGTACTTGTCGGTGACTTCGGCGGCATCAATCGTGTAGCCGAGCTGCAGGAGACGAGACTGCACGTCCTCGACGGCTGCTCCTTGCATGCCCGTTGTAATAGGTTCCATGAACGAACCCCTTTCGGCGTACCATTCGTACTATTTGAGCGTCTGTCGGATAGACAACGCAAAGGGATGCATAAACATGCACTCAACAGTGTAGCAAGTTGTGCCTAAATACGCTGCTGACAGGTTTTATAACCCCCGTTAGTTAAGACGCTCCACAAAGAAATCTGCCATGGAGAGGAACAGCTCGCGTGCGTGCGGATCAAGCTCAACGTTCTCGATGGCCGCTTTGGCCTTAGCGGTCAGGTCGAGCGCGTAAGTGTGGGCGTAATCGATGGAGCCGGTCTCCTGGAAGATCTCCACGGCGCGTGCGAGCTGCGCGGGATCATCGGTGCCCGAGGAAAGAATCGCCTCGACCTCGTCGTGGTGGCGCTCATCAGAGAGGGCGTGTACGGCGACAAGCGTGCGCTTGCCCTCGGTGATGTCGGTGCGGAAGTCCTTGTTGGCGGCTTCCTTAGTGCCGACAAGGTTGAGCAGGTCGTCCTGAATCTGAAAGGCAAGGCCTGTGTGTAGGCCAAAGGCGCGCAGCGCTTCGATTTGCTCATCGCTGCCGCCGCCGATAATGGCTCCGGCGGCAAGCGGCGTGGCTCCGCTGTAAAACGCGGTCTTGTGCGTCGCCATGTCCAGGTAGTCATCAACCGAGATATCAAAGCGCCCGTCACGGACCCAACCCAGGTCGAGTGCTTGACCCTCAATGGTGCGGACGATCATCTCGGTAAGCTCGTGGAGCACGCGCAGCTTCACGTCGGACTCCAGCGTAGGGTCGTCGAGAACCGTCTTGGTGACCATGGTGAGCGCCAGGTCGCCACAATTGATGGCAAGGCCCGTGCCCTCGGTAAGGTGCATACAGGGCTTGCCTCGACGAAGCTGTCCGTTGTCGGCGATGTCGTCGTGGATCAGTGCGCCCGACTGGAAATGCTCGATAGCTGCCGCGGCGCTGCGGGCGCTCTCAAAGCTGCCGCCTACCGCGGTGGCGGCGAGCATGCAGATGAGCGGGCGGTGGCGCTTGCCAGCGTTTGCCGTAAATGCCGAGAGCGGGGTATACAGGTAGCGCTCGATATCGGCAGAGGTCGCCTGTCCGTCAAAGAACGTGGCCAGATAGTCGTTAATCTGGTCAAAGTGCTGGGCTAAAAAGCTGGTAAACGGACTGGACACGGGTTCTCGCATTCTTTCTTGGGTTACATCGTTGCGGTGTGCAGATACCATATTGCCACATTGGAGTTGCCGGCGCGTCTGTTTTGGCGATTTGGAGAAACGGGACGCGTGCGCGTGCCGGCTGCTTATATAAGCCTAAAGTGCTCAAGCGCCTTGACGACGCCATCTTTGTCGACCGAGTCGGTGATGTAGTCGGCGCGCTTTTTGAGATAGTCCGGCGCATTGCCCATGGCGATACCGACATCGACGGCGTTCATCAGCGAGA
>CABRLT010000335.1 GCA_902471785.1 uncultured Collinsella sp. | reverse complement strand
GCTGGAAGATGCGAAAGGACTGTTCCATGCCACCATCCGCGACGCCTGGGCACCCGACGGCGCCGACGGGTTTGTCTACTCCGTGGGCTGGGACGGTAAGCCTATCGTGCGGGAACGCGTGCGCTGGCCAATCGTCGAGGCGATGGCACCGCCCGTGATGGTAAAGCCGCGCACCCAGCCGCGACCAATGTGCTTGCCAACGAGACCCAGGCCCGCAGGACCATCACCGTCGGCGCCCTCGGCCTGCAGTGACACGCCGCGGCCGTGGCGCTCGATCAGCATAATGCGGCGCAGGCCCTCGGCGCTCTCGGGGCGAGCCATGCCCGTGATGGCCTTACCCGGCACCACGTCAATCACGGCCTCGCCCGGCTTAAAGGCATAGTCAAACACGTCGAGCGAAAGCTTCGGCAGCTTAACGGAGGCGCGCAGCTCATCGGCAAGGGCCGCAACCTCGGCCATCTCGGGTGCGATCTCGCCCACAAAGGTGCCGTCCTGCGCCACCAGAGCACCGGCGGCATATACGCGATGCGGAGCCTTGGCAAACGTCAGGTCATCGAGCAACAGCAGGTCGGCGCGTTTGCCCGGGGCGATCGCGCCACGGAGCTCATGCGGGTCGCGACAGCCGTGGTCCAGGCCAAATGCCTCAGCCGTGGAAAGGGACGCCATGGAGATGGCGACCACCGGGTCGATGCCGGCCTCGATGGCCACGCGGCAGGCATTGTCGATCATGCCGGTCGAAAGAGCATCGGAGGGAGCGCGGTCGTCGGTCGCAAAGCAGCAGCGGCGGGCGCGGGCAGGGTTCTCCAGCAGCATCGGAGACAAATTGGCCAGGTCGTGGCTGCACGTGCCCTCACGCAGCATCACATACATGCCGCGGGACAGCTTGTCGAGCGCCTCCTCGGGAATCGTCGACTCGTGGTCGGCGATAATGCCCGCTGCGGCATAGGCGTTGAGGTCCATACCGGCAACGAGCGGCGCGTGGCCGTCAACCTGCTTGGACGGCGTCTGGTTGGCAGCATCGATGCGGGCACAGGTCTCGGGGTCGGCCATAAAGACGCCCGGCAGGTTCATCATTTCGCCCAGACCAAAGACATCGCCCGGATGCTCGGCAAAAAACGCCTGCATGTCAGCGGCGGTAATCACAGCGCCCGCTTGCTCGTCGGGCAGTGCGGGCACGCACGAAGGCATCATGTACTTGATGGAGATGGGCGCACGACGACCATCCTCGATCATAAAGCGCAGGCCGTCGAGACCGGCAACATTGGCAATCTCGTGGCTGTCGGCAATGGCGGTGGTAGTACCGCGCGTCGCGGCCATGCGAGCATACTCGGCGGGACGGATGTTCGAGGACTCAATGTGCAGATGCCCGTCAATAAAACCGGGAGCGAGATAGCGACCCTGGCAGTCGACGACCTCAGTTGCCTCGTAGGTGCCAGCGGCATCGTCGCGACCATCGTAGAGCACGCCGACGATCACACCGTCCTTGACGGCAACGCTACCGGGCGCCACACGCTGGCCATACACGTCGACGATCTGCGCATTGGTAAACAGCGTGTCGACGGGCACGCGACCCTCGGCTGCATCGATCACAGACCTCATGACCTCAACGGACATACATACTCCTTTAACCGTAGAAAAAAGCTGCGGAGCGGACAGACCTTCACCGCAGCAAACCAATAGCAATTGTATGCCCAAAAGAAGGCCGCCGATAACACCCCTTCCGCTTAACGGTAAGCGCCCAAAAGTAGTCGTTGGGGACGTTCTTAAACGACTAGTCATTAAAGAACGTCCCCGATGACTACTTGCGACCAAGGCAACGCCGATGTTTTGGCAACGACAGCGAGCGGGCCGCATTTGAGACAAGGTGACGTGAAACGAAAGGGCGCTGACCTTCTGGTCGCGCCCTTGAAGTT
>CABRLT010000334.1 GCA_902471785.1 uncultured Collinsella sp. | reverse complement strand
CCTTTTGTTAGGTGGGTTAGCCTCCGAGGTAGGCTTTGCGGACGTTGTCGTCATGCAGGAGCTCTTGGCCGGTGCCGGTCATGGTGATCTTGCCGGTCTCGAGCACGTAACCGCGTGTGGCGATGGAAAGCGCCATCTGCGCGTTTTGCTCGACCAGAAGCACCGTGGTGCCGGCCTTGTGCAGGTCCTCGACAATCTGGAAGATCTGTTCGATCAGAATCGGTGCCAGACCCATGGAAGGTTCGTCGAGCATAAGCAGTTTGGGGTTACTCATAAGGGCGCGCCCCATAACGAGCATCTGCTGCTCGCCACCTGAAAGGGTGCCGGCGACCTGGCGACGACGTTCCTTCAGGCGCGGGAACTGCTCGTAGACGCGCTCCAGGCCCGGAGCAATTGTGGACTTGAGCTGTGTATAGGCGCCCATCTCCAGGTTCTCCTCGACCGTCATCTGCAAAAAGGCGCGACGACCCTCGGGAACCTGAGCCAGGCCCTTACCAACCAGCTTATCAGCGGGCGTATGAGTAATGTCCTCGCCCATAAACTTGATGGAGCCGGTCTTGGAGCGCAGCAGGCCCGAGACGGTCTTGAGCGTTGTGGACTTGCCGGCACCGTTGGCACCAATCAAGGCCACGATCTCGCCCTCGTTAACGTTAAAGGAGATGTCCTTGATGGCGTGGATGGCGCCGTACCAGACGTTGATGTTGTAGACGGAAAGCATCGGCTCTGCCATTTAGTTCTCCCCCTTATCCTGCTTACCCAGATACGCCTCGATAACGGCGTCGTTGTTCTGGATTTCCTCCGCCGTACCCTTGGCGATAACCTTGCCAAAGTTAAGCACGCAGATGCCCTCGCAAATGTTCATAACGAGCGACATATCATGCTCGATAAGCATGATGGCGATGCCGAAGGTGTCGCGAATCTTGACGATGTTCGCCATGAGCTCTGCGGTCTCGGACGGGTTCATGCCGGCGGCAGGCTCGTCGAGCAGCAGCAGCTTGGGGTTAGTGGCAAGCGCGCGGACGATTTCCAGACGGCGCTGAGCGCCGTAAGGAAGCGAGCCGGCCTGTTCATTTGCCAGGTGCTCCATGTCAAAAATGGACAGCAGCTCCATGGCGCGCTCGTGGGCGGCCTTCTCGTGCTTCCAATACGTCGGCAGGCGCAGCACGCCCTCAAAGCCGGAGTAGCGCTCCTGGTTGTGCAGGCCGACCTTAACGTTGTCCTCCACCGTCATGGTGTTGAACAGACGGATGTTCTGGAACGTACGGGCAATACCCATGCGGTTGACCTGGTAGACCGACTTGCCCGAAGTGTCCTCACCGTCGAGCAGGATGGTGCCGTGCGTAGGCTGGTACACCTTGGTGAGCAGGTTGAAGACCGTGGTCTTGCCGGCACCGTTGGGGCCGATGAGACCGGCAATCTCGGTCTTGCCGATGGTTAGGCTAAAGTCGTCGACCGCCTTAAGGCCGCCGAATTCAATGCCCAGGTGAATGCACTCGAGCGCCGGGCGCTGGCCCAGGTCGCGGTCGGGAACGATGGCGCCAGAAGGATACGGGACCATCTTGCCCTTGTTGAACTCAAACTTACTGGGCATCGGCTGCCACCTCCTTCTTGGAAGCAAAGCGATCCTTGACGCGACCGAAGAATGCCTTGAGCTGCGGGTTGTTGGTAAAGATCATGACCAGGATCAGCACGATGGCGTAGATGAGCATGCGGTAGTCCGAGAACTGACGGAGCAGCTCGGGAAGCACCGTGAGCAACGCCGCCGCGATGACGGAGCCGCGCATATTGCCCAGACCGCCCAGGACCACGAACACCAGAATGAGGATGGACGTGTTGAAGTCGAACTTAGTGGCGGAAAGCTGCGAGAAGTTACCGCCGAAGAGAGCTCCGGCAGCACCGGCGAGGGCAGCGGAAA
>CABRLT010000333.1 GCA_902471785.1 uncultured Collinsella sp. | reverse complement strand
GAGCAAGGTGACGTGAAAGAGGAGGGCATAGGCCTTCTGGCCATGCCCGACGATTGAACGTCAGATTGCCGCTTAGGAACGCTTGCAGCATCGAGCGGTTACGGCGTTTGGCAAAACGCCGTAACTTAATAAGTTTGGTACCTTGACATTCATTTCTCATGCTCCTATATTGGTTAGGCACAAAACAATTCCACTACCTAACTAAAGAAAGGAGCAACACTAATTCATGTGCGATGAACCTCTTAACCTTTGTTCGCACGAGCCCGGCGGCGACCCGTCACAGCCGGCGGATGCACCCGAAGCGGTTAGCTCAGAAGACAAGCTTGCCAAGCGCATCCTCAATGGCCTGGGCTTTTGCGGCCATTACATGCATTTTCATGGCGGAGGCGTGTCCGGCAAGGCGCCCATCATCTGCCTGCTGGCCAAGCAACCCGGCGGCGAGATGTCGCAGCAGGAACTCGGCATGCACTTTGACCTCAAGCCGGGGTCGCTTTCCGAGATCCTGTCCAAGCTCGAGCTCAACGGCCTCATCGAGCGCAGCCGTAACCCCAAGGATCGACGGCAGCTCACCATTCGCCTGACCGAAACCGGCCGGGAAAACGCCCGCATCGACCAGGCAGCCCGCATTCGCTTTAGAGAGCAGGCCTTTAGTGCCCTCACCCACGACGAGCGCGAGCAGCTCGCCGAGATGCTCGAAAAAATCCGCGTAACCTGGGAGGAACTGGATGATTAAAACCCTCATGGGAAGCATCCGCGATTACAAGACGGTCACGATCGCCACGCCGCTGCTGGTGCTTGGCGAGGTGCTCTGCGAAATGATGATCCCGTTTATCACCGCCGACATGATCGACGCCATCAAAGACGGTGCCACCGTCGCCCAGATGCTTCCCACCGCAGGCTTTTTGGTGCTCATCGCACTGACGTCGCTCGCTTTTGGTGCCGCTGCCGGCGTCACCTGCAGTCATGCGAGCTGCGGCTTCGCCAAGAACCTGCGTCACGACCTGTTCTACAAGATCCAGACGTTCAGCTTTGCCAACATCGATGAGTTCTCGAGCTCCTCGCTCGTCACCCGCCTCACCACCGACATCAACAACGTGCAGCAGGCCTTTATGATGCTCATCCGCATCGCCGTGCGCTCGCCGCTGGTGCTGGTCTTTGCCTTTACCATGGCATACGCCATGGGCGGCAGCGTCGCCATGGTCTACCTGGTCATCATTCCGCTGCTGGGCTTTGGCCTGTTCTTTATCATCTATAAGGTGCGCCCGATCTTTACCCGCGTGTTCCGCAAGTACGACGCGCTCAACGAATCGGTCGAGGAAAACGTCACCGGCATGCGCGTGGTCAAGAGCTACGTGCGCCAGGACTACGAGAAGGAGAAGTTCGCCACCGCCGCGCGCGACGTCCAGATGGACTTCACCCGCGCCGAGAAGTTGCTCGCCTTCAACAACCCCATGATGAACATCTGCGTCAACGGCGCGTTCGTCGTCATCATCTACCTGGGCTCCGAGCTCATCATCACGAGCCAGGGCACCTTGTTCGACGTGGGCCAGCTCTCCTCCATCTTTACCTATGGCTTCCAGATTCTGATGAGTCTGATGCAGCTGTCGATGATCTTTGTCATGGTGACCATGGCCGACGAGTCGGCACACCGCATTACCGAGGTGCTTGCCGCCGAGCCCACAATCGCCAACCCGACCGAGCCCGTGCTCGAGGTTGCCGACGGCTCCATCGACTTTGACCACGTGAGCTTTAAGTACTCCGAGCACGCGAAGCGCCAGGCGCTCGACGATATCGACCTGCATATTAAGAGCGGCGAGACCATCGGTATTATCGGCGGCACCGGCTCGGCCAAGTCGACGCTCGTGAATCTGATCGCCCGCCTGTACGATGTCACCGAAGGCACCGTGCGCGTCGGC
>CABRLT010000332.1 GCA_902471785.1 uncultured Collinsella sp. | reverse complement strand
TGCAGACGCTCGGCCAGGGCATCGCCGCCGAGCGCTTGGAGCTGGACCAGGATTTGCTGGGCTGTGTCATCATTCTCAAGATATGCCGAGAATGCGGCAGCGAGCTTTGACGCGTCTTTAAGATCTTCGGGCGACAGCGCCTTAAACTGATCAGACTGCAAAAAGCCCTCAAACAGCTGGTTGGCTAGTGCTCCCACCTGCTGCATTTGCTCGGGCGTGAGTTCCAGACCGTCAAAGATACCCGAGAAATCTGGGGTTGGCGCTTTTGCCATGATGTCGCTGAAGTCGATGTCCTTGCCAACGCCCGAAAGATCAATATCCAGCCCGGACAAATCGATACCAGAAAGGTCCATACCGCCGGCTGCACCCGAGAGCGCAGACGCATCGAACGAGAACGCGCTCTTGAGCGCCGCCTCGTCCACACTGAACATGCTGCCCAAATCCACGCCTTGCTTGGCCTCGCCCTGCAGTTCATCGAAAGACTTGCCCGTAAAGACATCCGTCTCGGGGCGGGCGAGTTGCTCCTGCACAATCTGCGAATCGGCGGCGCGCTCCATAAGCTGACGAGTTAGTGCATGCGTATAGGCAATGCCCGGGGTCAATGCGCTCGCATTGGCCGTCTCGTTAGGTCGCACCACGCCCACAATGCGCACGTCAATACCGTCGGCAACCTTGGCCGTCATAAAGTCGGCATCGTCAGACATGTCAGTCCACATGCCGGTCTCTTCGTTTTTGCGATACGCATCGGCCGGCGACAGCACCTTAAACGTCGTGGACAGCGCATCGTCGTAGGTAAATTCGGTGCCGGTCTCGGGCGTTTCGACCCCACCGTCAGCCGTCATAGCACTGTTTACCAGATCGTTGAGCTCATTGATATCCAGCGCACCGATGCTGTAGAGCGTGTAGTCGCCCACCGTGCCACGGCTCGAAAGCACCATCACGGCTTCGTTAGCAGACGTAGGCCAATGCCCCGCCACGACATCGTACTGGCTGTCGAGCAGGCTCTGGTCGTCGATCATCTCGTTAAAGACCGAGGTTCCCATGGATTCCATGCTCACCGTTGCCGCCGAGCTCGCGCCTCCGCTCATGGCCTCGGTCATGGCGTTGGGCACCAGCCGAACAGGCTTCTCATCGCCCTTGCCGGCACGATAGACAACCGGCGATACACCGTAGCCGTACTGAATGGCGTTGACCTCTTTATCGATGCCGTCGCCACCGGCATCGAGCCATGCCTTAAAGCTTGTCATGTCGTTAGACTTAACGCTCGCAAACATATCCTTTACGGCCGTGACCACAGGAATCTTATCGGTTCCCTTAGCCTTGCCGCCGGCACTGTCGTCGGACGAGCCCTCGTTCTTGGACATATCGTCGTCCGTGGCCCCCTGTCCGCCCATCATGGACGACAGGTCGTAATCCTGCTTGGAAATGGTGAGCGGGTAGCTCGAGAGCGTATCCTCCTCGACCTTTTTGATGTAGCCGTTTACGCCATTGGACAGCGCCAGAATCGCCGCGATACCAATAATGCCAATCGAGCCCGCAAAGGCAGTCATGGCCGTGCGGCCCTTCTTGGTCATGAGGTTTCGGGCAGAAAGCCCCAGCGCCGTCACAAAGCTCATCGAGGTTTTGCGCGTAGGCTTTGCCTCGCGACGCGCGGCCTTGGCAGCATCGAAGGGATCGGAATCGTCGGTGATCTTGCCGTCCGCCAGATTGACGATACGCGTGGCATATTGGTACGCCAGCTCGGGATTGTGCGTGACCATGATGACCAGGCGGTCGCGCGCCACGTCCTTGAGCAAATCCATGACCTGTACGGATGTCGTTGAATCCAAAGCGCCGGTCGGCTCGTCGGCAAGCACAATCTCGGGATCATTAATCAGGGCGCGGGCGATGGCCACGCGCTGCATCTGTCCGCCCGATAGCTGGCCTGG
>CABRLT010000331.1 GCA_902471785.1 uncultured Collinsella sp. | reverse complement strand
ACCATAAACTTGATGAACTCTTGCTTGTAAGCCTCCATGCGGGCTCCTCTCGTAATCGCGTACGTGCCTTCCAGTTTAGCGCAGGCGAAGCGTCGATGCGGGCGCGCTTTGGGGCCACGGCATTCTGTAAAGGCTTTGTCAGAGGGAATGGTTTTCCGAACAATGGGGTTGACATGTCAAACCCCCTCATCAAGAATACGGGCGGATTAAAAAGGGGTACGAGATACCCAAAGCGCGCTGCGCTCGGCCTTTAGGAGGTGTGCCATGGAAGGCAGTCCTAGTCGAAAAACCTGCATGTCGCCCTCGGCACGCCGCGAGGACTCCGCACACGCATAAACGCCACCGGCAGATCGTCAACCCCCCCCACAAAGGTGCCTGTCCCCTTTGTGGTAGTTCGTGAGCTTGACGTGAGCGACATCTAGGTTTTTTGCAACTCAATACGACACGTACGCTAACTCCCTTCAACAAGGAGGACCCTATGCTGATGCTCAAAACCGCCACGGTTCTCGAAGCCATCTCCAAGCGCCGCCGCACGGCGCGCCCTGCCGCTCGCACCGGCCTGTCCAAGAACACCATATTCGCCGCCACCCATAGCGCCGAGGACGCTCTCGTACTGCTTGATGCCACGGCAAACGGCCTCACCGCCGAGCAGGCAACCGAGCGCCTGGATGCCGCCGGCCCCAACACCATCGAAGCGCCGACCAAGACGCTCGCCCGCCGCATCGCCGACGCGTTCATCGATCCCTTCGCCGGCATCCTCGCCGCGCTCGCGCTGGTCTCACTCTACATCGACGTGCTCGCCGTGCCCGAGCCGCAGCGCGACCCCTCCACGGTCATCGTCATCAGCATCATGCTGCTGGTATCGGGCGGCATGAAGTTTATCCAGGAAGCCCGCAGCGGCAATGCGGCAGAGGCCCTCAAGGACCTGGTCTCCAACACTTGCACCGTCCTGCGCGACGGCGAGCGCGTCGAGATCCTCTTCGACGAGCTCGTCCCCGGCGATGTGATCCGCCTCTCTGCCGGCGATATGGTGCCGGCCGATGCCCGCGTCATCACCGCGCGCGACCTGTTTGTGATCGAGTCCGCACTCACCGGCGAGAGCGAGGCCGTCGAGAAGACCGCTGCCGTCACCGTCGTCGATGGTGCCGACGGCTCCGCGCTGCCGCTCTCTGCCTGCAAGAACATCGTCTTTACCGGCACCTCCGTGCAAAACGGCACCGCCATGGCGCTTGTCGTTGCCACCGGCTCGGACACCTACCTGGGCGGCATCGCCAAGATGCTCAACGGGCGCGGCGAGAAGAGCGCGTTTGACCACGGCGTCTCGAGCGTCTCCATGCTGCTCGTACGCCTCATGCTCGTTATGGCGCCGGCCGTCTTTGCCATCAACGCCGCCACCAAGGGCAACGTCATCGACGCGCTGCTGTTCGCCACGAGCGTGGCCGTGGGCATCACGCCGCAGATGCTTCCCGTCATCGTGACCACAAGCCTGTCGCAGGGCGCCAAGGACCTCGCCCGTCGCCAGGTTATCGTCAAGGAGCTGCCGGCGATTCAAAACCTCGGCGCGATGGACGTCCTGTGCTGCGACAAGACCGGCACCCTCACCGAAGACCGCATCGTGCTCGAGCGCTACCTCAACACCGATGGCAACGAGGACGCGCGCGTGCTGCGCCATGCG
This sequence comes from uncultured Collinsella sp., assembly GCA_902471785.1. Lineage (GTDB taxonomy): Bacteria > Actinomycetota > Coriobacteriia > Coriobacteriales > Coriobacteriaceae > Collinsella. Next base: position 263 of record CABRLT010000331.1, on the reverse strand, counting down.
TTTTTGAACAGCTTCTTCCAGACCGGCCTCAAAAACCTTATCGACCTGGCCGTAATCGACCGTGCCGATGTGACGCCCTCGACCGTCGTGCCCGATTCCATGCTGGGCCAGAGCCTGCGCGACCGCTATACCAAGGTCGACGAGGTTCCCTTCGATTTCTCGCGCCGTCGCCTGAGCGTAGTTGTCGCCGACTCCCAAGGCAAAACCCAGATGGTTACCAAGGGAGCTGCCGAGGAAATGCTCGAGATCTGCTCCTTTGTCGA
>CABRLT010000330.1 GCA_902471785.1 uncultured Collinsella sp. | reverse complement strand
GGGTACGAGCACGTTCCGCCGCTTCGGCCTCGCGCTGACGGGCGCGGTCCTCGTTCTCAAACTCGATATCGTCCTCGATCTCGTCGCTCGGATTGAGGAGCTCGTCCAGGCTCACACCGTAGAGCTTGGCGAGCGAGATCAGATTCTCGGTATCAGGCGAGCTCTCTGCACGCTCCCATTTACTGACCGCTTGGCGCGACAGCCCCAGCTTTCGTGCCAGTCCTTCTTGGCTAAAGCCTTTGCTGCGGCGAAGGTCGGCGAGCCGCTGCGCAGTTTCTACATTCATGGTTCCTCCTATGTGATGCCAGCCGTGCCGCCGGATCGTTTTTGTTCTTAAGGCGCCTCGCACAGTTAAAAATGTATCCGCCACCGCCAAAAGCATGCCACCTATTCTAGTGAGATTTTTGACAACCGGCGGTTGCGGGCGCATATGAGCTGCGGAAATGTGTCCAAACAAAGCAATGACACCTAGCTCGGTTGTCCCCGTTGCGGCGTTAACGGTAGTATGGTCATACTGTTTATTTCGCACCGCCAACGGAGGGAGTTCCGCGCCGTGAACCGCGATTTCGCCTCATCGCTCATCCAGCTCAACAATACGTTCTATCGCGAGCACTCCGCCTCCTTTTCCGATACGCGCCAGGCTCCTTGGCCCGGCTGGGTGCGCACCATGGATATCGCGCTCGAACAGCTCGACGTCGCCACGATCGAGCATCCCGTCCGCGTCTTCGATCTTGCCTGCGGCAATATGCGATTCGAGAACTTTGCCGCCGGCGGCGCACTTGCCGCCAAGGGCGTCGACGGCGCAAACCCCTCGGCAGATGCCAGCTGCCCGTTTGAGTTCTATGGCGTCGACTCGTGTCAAGACCTGGCCATCGATGCACATGGCCACGCGCTGCGCATTCCCAACCTGCACTTCCAGGAACTCGACGTGCTCGACGCCCTCATGAAGCTCAACCCCGCCGAAACACCCGACGTGCTTTTCGACGCCCCGCTCGCCGATATCTCGGTCTGCTTTGGCTTTATGCACCACGTGCCGTCGTGCGAGTACCGCGTACGCGTGCTCGACGCCCTGGTGCGGCAAACGCGCCCGGGCGGCATCATCGCCATCAGCTTTTGGGAGTTTATGAACGACGAGCGCATGGCGCGCAAGGCCGTTCGAGCCGAAGCCCGCGCCGAGCTCACCCCGCCGTTTGAGGGTTACGATTCCGCGCAGTTTGAAGCCGGCGACCACCTCATTGGCTGGCAAAACGACCGCCACGCCTACCGCTATTGCCATCACTTTGACGATCAGCAGATCACCGACCTGGTGCGCGGCGTCCGTACGTTCTACAAAAGCGGCGAGGTCCCCGTGCGCGAGCTTGAGCGTTTCCATGCCGACGGTCGCAGCGGCGAGCTCAACCGTTATGTGATCCTCAAGCGCCTGTAGGCATCGACGACTCGCCGCCGAGCCGTGCCGCGTCTTTCGAGCAAACTATGCCCACCCTTTTCAACCCATTGACGGAACGCGCAGCTATGCGTTCCATATTTATGACCAAGGAGCCTCATGGGAGCCGTCCACGTTCGCACGCCTAAGAACTTTGTGCTCGAGGAGCGCCTGGAGCGCTACGCCGATGCGATTGAGACGAACCCCGAGGCCTATGCCGGAGATTGGCGTGAAGTCTGTGCGCCAGTTGGCAGCAAGCCATTCGAACACCTTCACCTGGATCTTGGCTGCGGCAAGGGAACGTACCTTGTAGAGCGCGCGGCCCACGAGCCAAACACGCTCTTTATCGGCATGGACCAAGAGCCCATCTGCATCGCCTATGCTGCACAGAAAATCTGCGAGCATGAACTGACCAACGCACTCGTTCTGCCTCGAGGCGCCGCATCGCTGCCGCAGCTATTTGCCACAGGCGAGCTCGATGCCATCACCATCAACTTTCCCACGCCGCAGCCCAAGGCCAA
>CABRLT010000329.1 GCA_902471785.1 uncultured Collinsella sp. | reverse complement strand
CGACCATAAAGCGCGGCAGGTCGGCGGCGGAGTGTTGGGCGGCAAGTTGGTCGGAAAGCTCGGTAGCAGCAAACTGCCTGAGCTTGAGCTCGGCCTTGACCTGCTTTTTCTGCTTACGACGACGCGGCTTGGACATCCGTCTTTCCTTCCCATTCCATTACATGTCGAGTGTTTAGTACTGGCTCTCGTGCTTGCTGAAGAAGTCGAAGCGCGGGGGCAGTGGCTTTACGCGGTGCTCGCCGGGCTTCTCGCCCAGACTCTCCACAAATTCGTCCGTGGAGGCGAAGATGTTATCCCAGCTAAAGAAGGCGACCGGGTCAACGTCGAAGTACTCGCAGATGAGCTCGCAGCCGGCAGGGACGATGCCGTGCATGAGCACGGTCGCCACGCGCAGCTCGGTAAAGGCGTCGACGAGGGCCTGCGTCATTGCGGCGTTTGCCTCGTTACCCTCGAGCTTGTTGGCGGCCTTAGAGGCATCGCTCCAGCGCTTGTTGGCGGCGCGCAGGTAGTCGTCGCACACGGCAAGCGCGCGGTGCGTCTCGAACTTGTACATGGCCTGCTCAAAGGCGAGGGCTGCCTGCTGGGCGGCTTCGACCACGGTGTCAGAAGCGGCACCGGCGGGGATGCAGCCGTTGCGGTAGGTGCTCTCGTCGCCTTCCTTGACGGCGACGCCGTAGAAGCAGCTGCGGGCCAGACGGTTGAACACGCCGGTCAGCAGCGCGCTCTCCTTAAGGGCCGGGTCGATAACGCGCTTGTCGTCGCAGGCGCGTACCTCGTTGCCGTCCTTGTCCTTGCCGGTCACACGCGTGTCGTATGCCTTGGGGCTAAAGCTCACCGGCTTTTCGGATAGGCCGAGCGACAGCCAGTGCGCGCGCATCTGCTCGCAGGTGTAGTGGTTGAGCAGGTCGTCTGCCGGCGGGGGAGGCGTCTGCGAGGACGAGCTGGCCTTTTTGCCCATGTAGAGCAGGTGGTAGCAGGCGCTGACGGTGCTCTGCGTGAGGTCCCAGCCCAGGGCCTCCCACATGGCGGTCTGCGCGATGCAGTAGAAATAGATGTTGTCCTGACCGATGAACTGGTAAATCTGAGCGTCGTCAGAGCACCACCAGTCGCGCCAGTCGAGCGAGCTGTGCTGGTAGGTGGGTGCGGGCACCTGCGTGGAGTCGTCGGCGGGCTCGCCCATGAGGGCGGCATCCTGGGCGGCGACGCCCTCGGTCACGCCGGCGGCCTTGGCATCGCGCGCGAGCACGGTACGCGTATAGCTGATGGGCGCCCACAGGCTCTCGGGCCAGCACCAGCAGGTGACGTCGGAGACGCCATCGACCTCGGGCACCGGAACGCCCCAGTCGATGTTGCCGGTGATGCGGAAGGGCACGAGTGCCTTGCCGCTGCGGAAGCGCACGCCACCGTTGGCGAGCACTGCGTGGGCATCGTCGCGCTCCTTCCAGCTGGGGAAGGTGACGGTAAAGCTGCTCTTGTTGCCCTCGGGCTCCAGCACGGTGTGCTCGGGGAGCTGGTCCTCGACGGCATCGAAGGCCTCGCGGAACTTGTTCTGGATGTAGAGCTGAGCCGGCAGCAGCCACTCCTCCATGGTCTTGGAGACCACGGAGCGAACCTGCGGGTTCTGGGCGAGCTTGGCGGTATAGGTCTTCATAAAGTCGAGGTAGGCCGGCAGGTCGAAGTAGAGGTTGTCGACCGGGCGCAGCTCGGGCACCTCGCCGGTGAGCTGGCTCTTGGGCGCGATGAGCTCCTCGGGCTCAAACTGGTGGCCCAGATCGCACTCGTCGGCATAAGCCTTCTCGGACTTGCAGCCCTGGATGGGGCAGCGGCCGATCACCTGGCGGCCGTTGAGGAACGTGCCGGCCTTGGCGTCGTAGAACTGCAGCGTGGAGCGCTTGGAGATGGTGCCCTGTTCGTGCAGACGCTCGATAATCTCGGCGGTCACCTCGTTGTGAATCTGCGCAGCCGGCTCAAGGCC
>CABRLT010000328.1 GCA_902471785.1 uncultured Collinsella sp. | reverse complement strand
GCGCGCCAGCGCGCGGCTCGCTGGATAGACGAGCTCGAACATAAAGCAGATGAGTCCCACCAGGTAGTCTGCGGGCTCGTCGCGTTCATCGCGTGCGACGCAGCGATGCTCGTCAAAGGCGGCAAGTGTCGTCGCCGAGAAGTGGCTGGCAAGAAACGTATCCTCATTCACTTTGAGGATGGTATCGACGGTGCTATCGGCGATGGTGCGCATAATGTCGATCTTGTCGCCATCGCGTACGATGTCGCAGAAGCACCGTGTACGCTCGTCGAGTTGTGCCGGCAGGCGAAAGTTGCTGTGATAGGCGATGCTCGCTCGGATGAGCTCGTCATGCGCACCGGTTTCGATAAAGTCACGGATGTTTGTCGTGGCGGGTGCATCGGCGGGGTTCTCGCCAAAGAGAACCTCGACGCCCAACGCCGCATGGCTCATGCTCTCGGCATCCTTAAACGTGTCCCAGCGTCGCAGCTGCTCAAAGCGGCCCATATCGTGCAGCAGGCCGCAAAGCCATGCCAGGTCAATGTCCTGCGGTGACCAGCCCTGTTCGCGTGCCGCGGCATCGCATGCCTCGGCAACGTGGTACGTATGCTCGATTTTGAGTGCGATGCGCGGATTGGCGGCATCGTAAGCATCGGTATAGCGTTTGAAGGCCGCGGTCGCCCGGCCCCGATCGATAGCTGTCATAATGACTTCCTAAAAAAAGTTGTGTCTTTCTGTGTCTTTCGATCCGGTGGCAATTGTAGGTGAACTCGGTTGCTGCCGGGCGATGATTCTGCCATGTCGTTGCCTGACCCAACGAATCGAATTTCTCACCGAGGTGGTCTGTTTCTTCTGGTACCATGTTCAGACTTTACTGTAGCAAAGCGTGACGTGGGCTTTTGTGTCCCGTCAGCGGAAATGGGGGTTTCATGGCACAGGAAGCGACCGCCAACGAGCAAAAGAAATTCAAGGTCCCGCGCATCCCGGGCGACATCATGATCTATCCGATGATCGTCGGTCTTTTGCTCAACACCTTCTGCCCGCAGGTTTTTGAGATCGGCGGCTTCTTTACGGCTGCCTGCCGCGGTGGCTCCAATACCATCGTCGCCGCGATCCTGCTGTTTGTGGGCGCCGGCATCAGCTTTAAGTCCACGCCGGGTGCCATCAAGACCGGTATCGTCGTGCTGATCCCCAAGCTGGTCGTCGCAGCGGCTCTCGGCCTGGGCGTAGCATATTTCTTTAACGACAACTTCCTGGGTCTGAGCTCCGTGTCTATCATCGGCGGCATCACGTTTTGCAACATGGCGCTCTATACGGGTATCATGGGCGAGTTCGGCGATGAGTCCGAGCAGGGCGCCGTCGGTATCCTGTTCTTTACGGCTGGCCCCGCCGTCACGATGATCATCCTCGGTGTTTCCGGCCTCGCCAACATTCCCATTGGCACCATTATCGGCTCCATCTTGCCACTCGTTATTGGCATGGTTCTGGGCAACCTGTTCCCGTTTATCAAGAACTTGCTGGTTCCCGGTGCCAATCCCGCGATTGCCGTCATCGGATTTCAGCTCGGTGCGTCCATGAGCCTGTCGAGCTTTATCACCGGCGGTATTTCCGGCATCTTGCTGGGCCTTGTCACGCTGTTTGTCGTCGGTCCCATCACCTTTGCGTTCGAGCGTCTGTGCGGCGGCAATGGCAAGGCCGCTGTGGCTTGCTCCACCATTGCCGGCACGGCTATGACCACACCGGTTGCCCTCGCCGAGGTCGCACCGCGCTACGCCGAGCTTGCGCCCACCGCGTACGCTCAGATCGCCACCGCCGTTATCATCACGGCGATCATGGCTCCGATTCTGACTGGCTGGGTCGATAAGAAGTTCTGCCACGGCGAAGAGGATCTGTCGGTCGAAGGCGTCGAGGCTATTGAGGAAGCCGTCGCGACCGACATCGACGGCGAGTAATCGTCGACGCGAGTCAATCAAGCCGGCGTGTGCAATTCGCGCCGTAT
>CABRLT010000327.1 GCA_902471785.1 uncultured Collinsella sp. | reverse complement strand
GTAGATGAGCGATTTGATGCGGCGGCCAAAGAGCGTAAAGCCGCTGGCCTCCTCGATCTCGTCGGGCATGCGGAGGGCCGCCTTGCGCAGGCGCCCGTCGATGGGCAGCGGCTCCATGGGGAGCAGTCCGTTGGGGGTCACGGCTACCTGGGGCTCGGTGAACTCGTCTGCAAGCTCGACCTCGGAAAAATCGACCGAGGCGACGATGTCCTCGTGAACCTCGGCGGGCACATCGATGGGAGCTTGGTCGTTTGCCGCGGCGGGCGTGTCGAAGGAGCTGGTGCCGACGAAGGCGTCGACGCGCTCATTTAGATCGTTGAGGGTATCCATGTGGGCTCGATTCTATGTGATGACGGCCGGCAGGGTGCCGGCAGCGTTGTGCTTGCTAAATCGTTTGACGAGTTGATTTTTCCCCGCCGCGCCATCCGTTAGACCGAAGGGCCGGCGAACGTGAAGGAGCTGTGGTGGCGGTGATCGAGGTGCTATCTTGAAAGTCCCGTTTAAAAGAGAGGTGACGCGGTATGGAATTGACAGCAATGTTTGGCTCGATTGGCCTGTGTGTGGGCGCAATCGTTGCCGCCGCGGTCATCTACTTTGTGGTCACGGCCATTAAGGGCAAAAGGGCCGAACGCAAGGAGCGCGCGACGCTTAAACAGCATCGCGACCAGCAGAGCAAACGCGCACAGAGATAGCTTGTTGAGTTTTGGATCCGTGCGCTAGCTGCGTTTTCGGATCAGGGCGATGTAGAAGCCCTCAAAGTCGCGGCTGGGCGGAATGGTGAGCGTGCCGGGCAGGCCGTTGGCGATGGCCGATACCTGACCCGCGGCAATGGCCTCGGTCAGGGCGTTGGACTCGATGCGCGGCTCCTCACCAGCTTCCTGGGCACGGCGTGCCTCACTTTCGCTTGGCGTGCCGTCGAGGGGGATGAGCTCGCAGTCCATATGCTTGTCGAGGGCCTCTTGCAGGGCGTCCTCGTTTTCCTGCGGCAAGATCGAACAAGTCGAATAGACGAGCGTGCCGCCCGGTTTGAGGGCTCCCATGGCGCGGTCCAGAAGTGCTCGCTGCGAGCGGGCACACTTGCCGAGCAACTGCTCGGTGAGGCCGCGCAGGCTCTTCTCGTTGCCGCTGACGACGGTGCCCGTGCCGGTGCAGGGAGCGTCGAGCAGGATACGGTCAAAGCGGAAGAACTCGTCGAGCTCGCGTGCGTCGATGCGCATGACGGGCACGTTTTTTGCGCCTTGGCGGTGGAGGTTGGCTTCGAGCTTCTCGGCGCGGGGAATGCTCATCTCGCAGGCGGTAAGGTGCGCCTGCCCCTGCGTGAGGGCGGCGATCTGCGTCGTCTTGCCGCCAGGGGCTGCGCACATGTCCAGGATGTCCTCGCCTGCCTGAGCGCCCAGGACCAGCGGCGGCATCATGGACGACAGGCTCTGCAGGTAGATCTTGCCGTCGCGGTAGATGTCGAGATCCCACAGGTCGGAAACCTGGGCCTCGGGCAGGATGAAGGCGTCTGGGTACCAGGTGACGGGGTTGTGAGCGATGCCGGCGGCATCGAGCGCCGCAGCGATGTCCTCGGCGGTCGCCTTGAGCGTGTTGGCGCGCAGCGTGACCGGGCGTGTGGCCGCGGCGCCGAAGCCCTTGATCATGAGCTCGGCATCGGCGGGCGCATAGGCGCCGGCGACCGTGTCGACCATAAAGCGTGGCAGGTCGGCAGCGCAGGGAAGGGCGGCAAGCTGGTCGGAAAGCTCAGTAGCAGCAAACTGCCTAAGCTTGAGCTCGGGCTTAACCGGCTTTTTTTGCTTACGACGACGCGGCTTGGACATCCGCCTTTCCTTCCCATCCCAAATTGACTACTTTCCGGACACGCCGCTGCTGGCGTGCTTTAGTACTGGCTCTCGTGCTTGCTAAAGAAGTCGAAGCGCGGGGGCAGCGGCTTCACGCGGTGCTCGCCGGGCTTCTCGCCCAGGATCTCCACGAACTCGTCCG
>CABRLT010000326.1 GCA_902471785.1 uncultured Collinsella sp. | reverse complement strand
CACAGCACGTAGGCGCCCACCGAACGGGCGATCTCGGCAATCTGGCCGAGCATATCGGCATCGAGCACCGTACCGATGGGGTTCGATGCGTTGTTGATGCAGATGAGTCTGGTGTTGGGGCGCACCAAGCGCTTGAGTTCCTCGATATCGGGCTTCCAGCCGAGTTCCTCGCGAAGCTCCCAATACTCGACCTCGGCGCCCAGCGTGCGCGGAATCTCGTAGAGCGGCGCGTAGGTGGGCCACTCGGCGATAACATGGTCGCCGGGCTCGACCACAGCCATGATGGCGTTGAGGTTAGCGCCCGTGCAGCCATTGGTCTGCAGAATGTGATCGGGATTGACCTCCCGACGATACAGCTTGGCAACCTCGGCCTTAAACTCCGGCGAGCCCTCGATCCAGCCGTAGTTCATCTTCTCGCGATCCAGGCGCTCGTAGAACGTGGCGCCGTCCTGTTCATCAAGCGCGCGCAGCTCGCCCATGGTGAGCGACGAGATCGTCGACTGGGCGATGTCCCACGTGGCGCTCTTCTCCCAAACGTTGAGCCATTCCTCAACGCCAATCGTCTTGATGTCCATGGCCAAGCTCCTTACAAAAGCAGTCATCCAATCGTGTTGACGTTCCTCATACAAGATTGGGGCGGTGCGAAAACCCGCACCGCCCCAATGGGAAACATCTAATGGCAGCTAGATGTATGTATTATGACCTGTACGGGTCCTAGAAGACCCTAGAGGTCCTCGCGCCAGAAGGGCATGCTCATGCAGCGCGGGCCGCCGCGGCCGCGGGAGAGCTCGGCGGAGGGCACGACGAGAAGGTCCAGGCCCTCCTTGTACAGCACGTCGTTGGTGACGGTGTTGCGGGCGTAGACGCAGATCTTGCCGGGCTCGACGCACAGGGTGTTGGAGCCGTCGTTCCACTGCTCGCGGGAGGCCGCGATCGGGTCGCCGCCGCCGCAGGGGATCAGCTTGACCTGGTCGACGCCGGTGGCGTCCTCCAGGACGTGCTCGAGGGTGTCCTCGATCAGGCGGATGTTCACGTCGCCCGGGTTCTTGCCGGCGGTCAGCTCGTAGACGCGCAGGGTGCCCATGATGGCGGGGTGGATCGTGAACTTATCGACGTCGATCTGGGTGAAGACCGTGTCGAGGTGCATGAAGGCGCGCGAGACCGGGATGTCGAAGGCCAGGATGCGCTCGACCTTGGAGTCGGAGTTCCAGAAGATGTTCTGGGCCATGACGTCGATCGCGGCGGCCTGGGTGCGCTGGGAGATGCCGACGGCGAGGGTCTTCTCGTTGATGTTCAGCACGTCGCCGCCCTCGGTGTGGAACTGGCAGTCGCGGCGGAAGTACAGCGAGACGTCCTTGTAGTCGGGGTGGTACTTGAAGACGTACTTGCCGTACAGGGTCTCGCGGTTGCGGGTGACCGAGTACATGCGGTTGAGGTTGACGCCCTCGCCGACGACCGCGAACGGGTCGCGGGTGAAGTAGAGGTTGGGCATCGGGTCGATGATCAGGTCGGACTCGGACTCGGAGTTGACCAGGGAGTCGAGGGTCGTGGAGGCCGTGAGGGGCATGTCGATCTCGGACTTGGTCATGCCGGCCATGGTCTTCTTGACGAACTCGAGGTTGTCCTCGATGGAGTCCAGCTTCTCGCGGACGATCTGCGGCATGTGCTGGCCGCGGATGCCGGCCTCGGCGATGTACTGGTCGGTGAACTCGGCGCGGGCGCCGGGGACCTGGTCGAACACCTCGGCGACGAGGTTCTCGAGATAGAGGACCTCCACGCCCTGGTCCCTCAGGATCTGGGCGAAGGTGTCGTGCTCCTGCTGCGCGACCTCCAGGAACGGGACGTCGTCGAACAGGAGTCGCTCGAGCTCGTCGGGCGGCAGGTTGAGGAGCTCGTCGCCGGGACGGTGCAGGCAGACCTTCCTGAGCTTGCCGATCTCGGAAGGCACGTGCAGACCTTTCGTCATGGCCTCCTACCTTTCTTTCGGGCC
>CABRLT010000325.1 GCA_902471785.1 uncultured Collinsella sp. | reverse complement strand
GAACTATCCAGTGTGGCGATTACGCGCAAGTAGCGATACTACCACAGTTTTACTCATCAAGCTTGAGATTCTTCAATGCTGCAAATGGATTTTCCGTGGCTTCGGCCCATTCGGCCTCGGCTCGGGCAGCACAATCGCATTGCTCCACGTTGAGATTGCAACCGCAAGTGGGGCACAGACCGCGACAATCGGGCTTGCAGAGCACCACAAACGGCGTGTCCATAACGACCGCGTCATTGATGGGCTCACCCAGATCGACGATACGGTCCTCACCCAGAAGCTCGTAGCCGTCCTCGTAGGCCTCGGGATCCTCGGGCTCCTCAAAGAGGTAGAACTCCTCGATCTCTCCGGCGATATCAAACGAGGCGGGCTCCAGGCAACGGTCGCACTCACCGGTGACGTGCGCGCGGACCATGCCCGTGAGCAAGACACCGGTACCGGCATTGGTAAAGACAACGTCGTAGTCGATGCCGTCCTGAAGCTGGTACTCCTTCTCGCCCACCGTGTAGGTGGCGACATCGACCTTACCGGTCAGCGGATACGAATCTCCAGGAAACTCGAGCTGCTCGGAAAGATCGACGGTAACGCTCGGGAACTCAGCCATTACCACTGACCATTCTGTTGGGCGGCACCCTCGTTGAGCTGCTGACGGCAACGGGTAACGGTGCCGGTCAGGCTCTTGAGGTTCTCCTCCAAGTGCGTAAAGACCTGCTCTGCGTAGTCCTCGGCAGCATAACGCGTCTCGCGCTCGTACTGCTGGGCACGATCGCGGATGTCGTCGGCCTGCTGCTGCGCAAGACGGACGATCTCCTGCTCACCGGCAATGGTGAGGGCCTGCTGCTGAGCGTCGGCGATGATGGAATCGGCCTGAGCGGCGGCGGAAGCCATAAGCTCCTCGCGCTCCTTAAGGATACGGCGGGACTTCTGCCACTCCTCGGGATAGCTCATGCGGATCTCGTCGAGGATGTTGAAGAACACGTCGGCGTCGATGACCTTGAACTGAGCGTTCTTGCCGAAAGGCGGCTTGGCTTCCTCGATCAGCCCTTCGAGCTCATCGACCAAGCTGACGATCCTATCGCCAGGAAAATTCTCGCCCGGCATCCGGTCTCCTTTCATAGGTAACATATCATCGTGCTAGTTTACCACATGCCACCAGGCAATAAAAAACGTCACGAAAAGCGATGTCTGAGCGCTTCAACCACGTTGGACGGGACAAACGTCGATACATCGCTGCCGAGCGAGGCGATCTGGCGAACGACCGAGCTCGAGATATAGCCGTACTGCGGCGCACTCATGACAAAGATGGACTCCAGCTCGTTATCCAAGCGGTAGTTGAGGTCGGCCTGCTGCAGCTCGTACTCAAAGTCAGTCATGGCGCGCAGACCCTTGACCACGGCCCCCGCCCCCTGATCACGAGCGAAGTCGACCAAGAGGCCAGTAAAGGGCAGGACCTCGACGCCATCGATATCACCGATTGCCTCACGGGCCAGCGCCACGCGTTCATCGAGCGTAAACGTGGTGCCCACACCGTTTTTGCCCTGCGACTCGGCAACGGCCACGATCACACTGGGAAAAATGCGGCGGGCGCGGCGGATGACGTCGATATGGCCAAACGTGATGGGATCGAAGGTACCCGGAACGATGACGCGGTTAATGGTGTCACTCATGGGCATCCCCCTGAAACGTCGTGCCGTCGCTGTCATCGGCATCGGTGGCGGTATCGTCATCCTCGCCCTCGCCGACCCAACGGAGCAGGTCGACCGAGGTGATGCCATAGCGTTTCTCACGCACGGTTACAAAGCCGGCAGGATGTGCACCCGCGTCGGCGGCAGCATGCTCAAACAGAGCATAGGCACCCGGGGTGAGCAGACCCTGCTGGGCCAGGTTCTGCAGCAGCTCGTCGACCGGCTTGGCACCAAAAGCATAGGGCGGGTCGAGCAAGACCAGATCGAAGGGGCCGCCCGGCACGCGGCCGCGCGAAGCGCTCGCAAGGACATC
>CABRLT010000324.1 GCA_902471785.1 uncultured Collinsella sp. | reverse complement strand
GGGCGGCCTCGCCGGCATCGTCGCCGGCTCGACCGATGCCTTCGACGTGGTAGACGGCCAACTCACCATCAAGGGCATCTGCGAAATCTACCGCCGCATGCAGAAGCTGGGATAGAGCAGGGGCTTAAGTCGAGCGCGCCCGATGCCACAGTCCCCGCAAATGCTCGCCAAGCCTATTCCTCAGACAGGCGAAACCCTCCCCGGCACAGGCCGAGGAGGGTCTTGTTGTCATGTCTATCTTTGGGCGCGAACGCCCCGCGCTACAGCCCGCGAATTCGTACGGCCTCGGGCGGAAACTCCTGCTCGCCGGCATCGGTCTTAATGGTCGCGCGGCCCCAGATGTCCAGGCCTGCAAACACACCGACCGCAAGCGGCAGGCCGTTGGGCGACACCGCCGCAACTTGGCGGCCCAGCAGCGGCACCATGTCGAAGTACTCGCCCAGCACGGGAGCCAGCGGCCCTGCGGCGCCTTGCGGCGTGTTGGCAACAACCGCCCAAGCGCCCACGCGGGCCAGCACGGCGGCGGCCAGCGTCTCGACCAGCGCTTCGTCAGCCACGTCCACACCAAGCTCGCCCAGCGCCGAACGCTCAATATCCACCGTCACGGCACCGAACATGCCCGCAGCAGCGGCACCGCCGTTCACGGCAACACGCGCGAGCGACGTCTCAAACGCAGGCGCACCGCACACGATATCGCTCGGCCACTGGATACCCACCTTACCGGCAAGGCCCAACCCCGGCGTCGAAGCCGTGCCCACGAGCGCGTCCATCATGCCCATCGCAGCCACAAACGGCAGGCCGTGGAAGGCATGCATGTTCACGTCCGGGCGCACGATCAGCGAAAACGTCAGCGAGGCATCGCCCGCGCTCCATGCGCACCAGCCCGCGGACGCACCCTCGCGGCCCGCGTCACGTGCCGAGTCGAGCTCGGCGCCGGCGGCAACAGCATTCATCTCGATCATCTACATACGCCCCAATTCGCCCACGATATGACCCACGCGGTCCTCGGGCTCCTTGACCTCGACACCGTTGTAGCGGAAGAACCGCGCCGGGTCGTGCATCAGGTCCTCGAGCGGCACCAGCACAAAGTCGCGCTCGCCAATGAGAGGATGCGGCAGGCGCAGCTTTTTGCCGCCGTGGGTCTCGCCATCCATCCACAGCAGGTCCAGGTCGATGGTGCGCGGGCCGTTGGCCTTGGCCTTTTTGGAGCGGTCGCGCCCCAGCTCAGCCTCGATCTTCATAAGCTCGTCGAGCAGCACCAACGGCGCCAGCTCGGTCTTGATCTCGATGACGGCGTTGGCAAACGCGTCCTGGCGCGTCTCGTAGGCAGGCTCGCTCTCGTAGATCTTGGAGGAGTTGGACACGCAGGTGAGTGGAATCTCGGCGATCATCTCGCGTGCAGCGCGGATGTTGTCGCAGCGATGCCCCAGGTTGGAGCCCACAGCCACAAACGCGCGGCGCGGCTGCGGCTTGGCAACCGCCCAGTAACCGTTCAGGAACTGCGCAAAACCCGCGGCGTCGTGCACGCGCACGATGTTGGCACCGGCCTGGATGGCGCCCAAGCACACGCCAAACGTAGCGGCATCGCGCTCGGCGGCCTCGGTCACGCCCGAGATAGCGCCCACAAAACGCTTGCGCGACACGGCGCACATGAGCGGATAGCCCAGTGACGCCATCTTGGCAGTCTCGCGCTGGATGACGATGTCCTCGTTAGCCGACTTACCAAAGCCCGGGCCAGGATCGATGCAGATGCGGTCGCGAGACACGCCGGCATGGATGAGCGTGCGGGCCTGGTCGGACAGAAAGCCCATAACGCGGCGCATGATGGGCGCCGAATCGGGCAGGGTGAAGCGGCGGAGCTGCGAGGTGGGCACGTAGGCTTCCTCGCGGCGGGCGCTGCGGCGCATCATGGCTGCCAGGTGGTCATTGGACTCCGATGCGACCTCGGTGGCTGCGGGCGCGGCCTCGGGCGCGGGCGCGACGGTCTCGGCGGCAGCAAC
>CABRLT010000323.1 GCA_902471785.1 uncultured Collinsella sp. | reverse complement strand
CAAAGAAGATCGCCAGCACGATGAGGATCTTCTTGATCACGCTCGACGAACGCGACGGCTTCTCTTCCTCGTCCTCGCCATATTGCGGAATCGACTTGGGGTACTCGCGATACGGCTCGCGCGACTCGTAGCGAGGCTGCGCCGTGCGAGGCAAATACGTCGTCTGCTGAGGCTGCGGAATGGGATTCTGCGGCAGGTCATCATAGGGATTCGGCGTCGAGGCGGCATAAGAATCCTGCGGCGCGTAATCAAACGGGTCTGCCGCCGCGTTGCCATAGGGGCTTTGCAAAGATGCAGCGTAAGGGTCCTGCGCCGCGTCGCCATAGCCCATAACTCGTGTGGGCTCGGCAGAAGGCTGCGTCGCGGCGGGGTCGACATAACCGGGGTTGGGAACAACGCGGGTCGCATCGGCGCTATCGCCAGCCTGCGCGGAACCGTAGCCGCCCATCACGGTTGTCTTGTCCTGATCCATGCAACGATTCCTTTCCGTCGCCTGTAAGCATCAAGTTATCCATGCATTCTACCAGCGCAAAAGCCTATGATGGGCAGAGTCCGTCGGTATCTACAAGACATGCGCGGGCCTAAGGATCAAAAAGCCCCGCCGGGCCTTGGTAGGCGCGACGGGGCGGGCAAGCGGCTATGAGCAGCGAGCTTAGAACAGGCCGGTGATGTTGCCGTCGTTGTCGACGTCGATGTTCTCGGCCGCAGGGACCTTGGGCAGGCCCGGCATGGTCAGAACACTGCCAGTCAGTGCGACCACAAAGTGGGCGCCGGCGGAAACCTTGAGCTCACGCACCGTGATGCGGAAGTTCTCGGGAGCGCCCAGGGCCTTGGCGTTGTCGCTAAAGCTGTACTGCGTCTTGGCGACGCACACCGGCAGGTTGCCAAAGCCATTCTCGCGCAGCTCGGCGAGCTGGCGCTTGGCGGCCGGCGTAAAGTCAACGCCGTCGGCGCGGTAGACCTTGGTGGCAACGGCCTCGAGGGCATCAGCGACATCAGCGCCGTCCTCATAGGCAAACTTGAGCTCGCTCGGCTGCTCAATCAGACGCATGACCTCATCGGCAAGCTCGAGCGCGCCCTCGCCGCCCTTGGCCCAGACCTCGGAAAGCTTAACGTTGACGCCGAGCTTCTGGCACTCGGACTCAATGAGCGCAAGCTCGGCCTCGGTGTCCGTCGGGAAGCGGTTGATGGCGACCACGCAGGGCAGACCATATACGTTCTGGATGTTGTCGACGTGACGCAGCAGGTTGGGCATGCCAGCCTTGAGTGCCTCGAGGTTCTCCTCGTTGAGATCGGCCTTGGCGACGCCACCGTTGTACTTCAACGCGCGAGCGGTGGCGACGACCACGACGGCGTTGGGACGAACGCCCGTCATGCGGCACTTGATGTCCAGGAATTTCTCGGCACCCAGGTCGGCACCAAAGCCCGCCTCGGTAATGGCGACATCGCCAAAACGCATAGCCATACGCGTGGCCATGATGGAGTTGCAGCCGTGGGCGATATTGGCGAAGGGACCGCCGTGGACAAACGCGGGCGTGCCCTCGAGCGTCTGCACCAGATTGGGCTTGAGCGCATCCTTGAGCAGTGCGGCCATAGCTCCCTGGGCCTTAAGGTCGCGGGCGCGGACGGGCTCGCCGGCATAGCTATAGCCGACAACGATCTCGCCCAAGCGCTCCTTAAGATCGCTGATGCTCGTGGACAGGCACAGGATCGCCATGACCTCGGAGGCAACGGTGATATCGAAACCGTCCTCGCGCGGCACGCCCTGGGCCTTACCGCCAATGCCGTCGATGACGTGGCGCAGCTGACGGTCGTTCATATCGACGACGCGCTTCCAAGTGATGCGCTTAACGTCAATACCGAGCTGATTGCCCTGCTGGATGTGGTTATCAAGCATGGCGGCCAGCAGGTTATTGGCGGCACCGATAGCGTGGAAGTCGCCGGTAAAGTGCAGGTTGATATCCTCCATGGGGATGACCTGAGCCCAGCCGCCGCCGGCAGCACCGCCCTTAACGC
>CABRLT010000322.1 GCA_902471785.1 uncultured Collinsella sp. | reverse complement strand
AAGGGAGATGGTTATGTCCATCGGGAGTTTCTCGAACCTCCAAGATTCGGGACGTTGGCAGGAGACGTAGTTGGCGGATAAGGCAGTTGCGCCCGACGGCCACCTGGGTGGATCCGCGGGCACAGGCTCGGTCGTTAGATTACGAAGAGAATCACCGCCATGAACTGGAAGATGCTACCGGCGAGCACCCACAGGTGAAATACGCTGTGCAGGTAGCGCACGTTTTTGGCGATGTAGAACGGCACGCCCACGGTGTAGCAAACGCCGCCGACGGCGAGCAGCGCCAACGCGACGGGATTCAGCAGCGCCACGAGCGCAGGCAGCTTAAAGACGACGAGCCAGCCCATCAGCAGATAGACCAGGCCGCTTACCCAGTGCGGCTGGCGCTCGCGCATAAAGCACTCGAGCGCGATGCCGATGATGGCGATGGCCCATACGGCAAAGAACAGCACGGCGCCGCCGTCGTTTGCCAGCGTGATGAGGCAAAACGGCGTATAGCTACCCGCAATGAGCAGGTAGATGCAGCTGTGGTCGATGATGCGGAATACGCGCTTGGCCCCCGCGGGCTGAATCGCGTGATAGAGCGTGGAGGCCAGGTATTCGAGAATGATGCTGACGCCGTAGACAATCGCCGCGGCCATATGTGCCGGGCCGCCACCGCGCAAGGCGGCAAATACGATCAGAAGTACGAGGCCAGCGATGCCCAGCAGGCAGCCGACACCATGGGTGACGGAGTTCATGATCTCCTCGCCCACCGTGTACTGCGGAACGGCCGCGGCCTTAGGTCGCGGCTTGGAACTGTCGCTCGAATCGGACATGCCGGTTACATCCTCCAACATAAATAGTTCTCAACACTATATCAAAGCGTCTGGGTACGTGCGAAATTTGCACTATACGTGACCTTTTGTTTACCCATTCTTTGCTTGTTGACGCATCAACGGTGAACATCCATAATGCGCTTGCATTAAATGTTGATGTATTAACATCTTATAGGAAAGCTTCTTATGTTTCAAAACGCACGTTCCCATCGAAAGCTCAAGATAACCGTCATTGTTGCGCTGGTGCTCGTTGTCGCGCTGCTGGGGTTTGCCGGCAACTTTCTGTTTGACTTCGCGCTGAATCCCCGCGCGCCATACACCATGAAGATGATGCAGGATAGCAAGAACGACAAAGAAGGTGAGCAGCCGGATGCCGAGGATACCGAGGCGCGGGCATGGTTTAAAGAGAACCGCAAGAGCAGCAACCTCACCGCGGACGACGGGACCGAGCTTGCCGCCTGGTATTTTGCTGCGTCGGAGAGCACGCACGACTACGCCGTCTGCCTGCATGGATATACCAACGAGCCCATCGGTATGGCCCGATACGCCAAACGCTTCCACGACCGTGGCATGAACGTACTCGCACCCGCCGCCCGCGCCCACGAGCGCTCCGGCGGCGACTATATCGGCATGGGCTGGCCCGAGCGCCTCGACATCGTCGCATGGATCGAGCGAATCGTTCAGGCTGACCCCAAGGCGCGCATCCTGGTCTTTGGCGAATCCATGGGCGCGGCGACCGCCATGAACGTCGCGGGGGAACCTCTGCCCGCAAACGTGAAATGCATTATCGAGGACTGCGGTTATACGAGTGTTTGGGACGAGTTTTCTCTGCAGCTCAAGGACGTGTTCGGCCTGCCCAGCTTTCCCTTGCTCGATGTAGCAAACTTGGTGTGCAACGTGCGCGCGGGCTACGACTTTCATAAGGCGAGCAGCGTGGAACAGCTCAAGCGCGCGACGGTTCCCATGCTGTTTATCCACGGTGACCAAGACACCTTTGTGCCGTACAGCATGCTCGACCAAAACTACGACGCGTGCGCCAGCAAGGTCAAGCAAAAGCTCACCGTCCATGGCGCCACCCACGCCAAGAGCGCGCAGGTCGACCCCGAACTCTACTGGAACACGGTCGACGACTTCCTCGACGAGTATTTTTAGGCAAATAGTACGGTTTACTGGCCTATCTGACCCCCTAGCACTTCCGAAAAGCCGCCCGTGGGCACTGTGCTCACG
>CABRLT010000321.1 GCA_902471785.1 uncultured Collinsella sp. | reverse complement strand
ATGCGCTGGCGGCCGATGAGTGCGACATTACCCTGCCCGAGCTGGCGCAGCTGTGTGACGTGTTCTACATCGGCGGCACCAAGTGTGGTGCGCTCTGCGGCGAGGCTGTGGTGTTCTGTGGCATGCACGCCCCGGCGCACCCCATTCCGCGTATTAAGCAGCATGGCGCACTGCTCGCCAAGGGCCGCCTGATGGGTGTGCAGTTCGAGGCTCTTTTTACCGATGGCCTGTATTTTGAGATTGGTCGCCAGGCGATTGAGACCGCTCAGGCGCTTCGTCGTGTGCTGCACGAGCGCGGCTACCAGTTCTTCTTGGAGACGCCCACGAACCAGCAGTTCGTGATTCTGCCCAACGAGGATATGGCCCGCATTCGCGAGCATGCGGCGATCGAGTACTGGGAAAAGTACGACGATACTCATACGGTAGTGCGCTTTTGCACCAGCTGGGCCACGACGCAGGAGGACATCGACGCGCTGGCGGCTGTCCTGTAGCCTGATGTAATGACGAGGGGCCGCCCTGCGCTGGGTTTGGCGCAAGGCGGCCTTTGTTTTTGAGGGAGAAGGGTTGTATGACCGAGATGTCCGAGCCGACAATTCGCCTGGCGACGCCCGAAGACGCGTCGGCGTTGCTTGCCATCTATGAGCCGTATGTGCGCCAGACGGCGATAACCTGCGAATACGCGGTGCCGAGCGTTGAGGAGTTCGCCGGGCGCATCGAGCGTACGCTCAAGCGCTATCCATATTTGGTGATGGAGTTGGACGGGCGTCCGGTAGGCTATGCCTACGTGAGTCCGCTTAACAGCCGCGAGGCATACGACTGGTCGGTCGAGACGTCGATCTACCTGGCACGCGATGTGCGCCATGGCGGGCTGGGTCGCAAGCTGCACGACGCGCTCAAGCAATGCCTGGTCGCGATGGGCATCACCAACATGTGCGCGCTCATTGCCGTGCCGCACGATAAGGACGACGAGTATCTGACGCACAACAGTCAGGATTTCCATGCCCATATGGGATATCGCCTGGTGGGCGCCTTCGACCGCTGCGCCCAAAAGTTCGGCCGCTGGTACGACATGTGCTGGATGGAGCTGGTCCTGGCCGAGCGCACACCCAATCAACCCAAACCAACCTGGTTCCCCGACCTCCCCAAACCTACCATTTAGGGACAGGTTTATTTTGGCAGGTTAGCCGATGGGCTCGGTGTATTTGGCGCGGTCGGTGCGCTGGATGCGCTTGGAGACGTGGAGCGGGCGGCCGTCGGTGTCGTAGACGTAGTCGGTGATCAGGATCAGCGCCTGCCCGCGCTCAACGTTGAGCAAAAACGCCTCGTTTTGCGAGGCGTAGCACACCTCAAAGGTCTTATGTCCCTGTGCCGGCGCGCGATGGAACTCCTGTCGCAGCGTGGCGTAGAGCGAACCGTTAATATCGCGATCGATGAGCGTCTCGAAGCTTGGCGGCAGGTAGGTGGTCTCCAGGCACAGCGGCGCGTCGTCCAGGTAGCGCAGGCGGACAAGTTTGACGAGCTTGCTGCCCACGGCGGCGTCAAAGAACTTAGCTATGCTGCCGGCCGCCTTGGCAAAGCCCGAGTCCACGGTGCGCGTGGTGGGCTTCATGCCCTGGCCTTCGACCTGCTTGGTATAGCTCGAAAACACCAGGCTGTTCTCGTGGAGCGCGGGCGTGTCGGCCACAAAGGCGCCACGCCCGCGCTCGGTGCGCACCAGGCCCTCATCAACGAGCACCTTAAGGGCGTGGCGCACGGTGCTGCGCGACAGCCCCGATTCGTCCATGAGTTCCATCTCGGACGGCAGCTTGTCTCCGCGCGCGTAGGTGCCGGCGGCGATGCGGTCGCGCAGCATGCCCGCCAAGCGCTCGTATTGGCTTAGTTTCTTTTTAGATGAGACGCTCATATTGCAAACCTATATCTAACTTGTATGCCTAACTAAGCAAGCATGTATTCAATACAAGAACAAAATTGCTGGTAACGAACAATCGAAAACCTTACCAGCAAAATTTCTAAGACAAATATAGCATACAACTAGTCGACATAACCAAAACATGTATGTAACTTGTATGCC
>CABRLT010000320.1 GCA_902471785.1 uncultured Collinsella sp. | reverse complement strand
ACCCCGGTGCGCAAGTGTGGGGTCAAATACCAGGTCAGCTGGTGGGAACAACCCGATATTCCGCGCAAGGCACGGATCGCATACGACACAGAAGGCAGGGTAGTTGACATGGTGAGGGGCAGCTTGATGCACGCGGCTCGGTTAAGCGCTGGGACCGCAGCGGTCATCGCCGTTTTGGGCCTGAGCGGATGCGCGTTCAACCCGCTGTCTACGTTCACGACTCCCACGATCGACCAGATCGAGTACGAGACCGTCACGCCCACGGTGTCGGATGATGCCCTGGTCACTCCCGGTACCTTGACGGTTGCCCTCGATACCTCCGATGCGCCGCAGGCCATGCAGGGCGCCGACGGCGAGCTCACGGGGTATGCAGTCGACGCTGCCCGCGCCCTCGCAAGCCGCATGGGCCTTAAGGTCGCCTTTGTCGATGCGTCCTCGGCAGGTTCCGTGCTCGGCGACAAAAAGGCTGATATCTTTATCGGCGAGATCAACTCCACGGACGGGGACGTTAGCTCGCTCGGCACCTGCCTGTACGACGCCGCTTCCGTGTTCGGTAGAACCAGCGATGGTGGGTCGCTAAACGTTTCCACCGATACCCTTAACACGTCTACTCTGGGTGTCCAGATGTCCTCGGCCTCGCAGGAGGCGCTTGCTAAACAGAGCATCACCGCCAACCAAAAGACCTACTCCAACATCAACGAGTGCTTTGAGGCGCTCGAGTCCGGCGAGGTCGACTATGTGATCTGCGACTCCACGGCCGGCGGCTACCTTGCACGCTTGATGAGCGAGATCTCCTATGTCGGTGCGCTCGAGGCGCCCTCGACGCTTGGTGTTGTGGGCCTCTCGTCCAATGACGAACTGTGCCGTGCCGTGAGCGATGCCCTCGACGGTATTACGGCCGACGGCACGCTCGAGGCGGTCCACTCTGTCTGGTATGGCACGATGCCCTACGACCTCACCACTAAGACGGTTTCGGGCGCTAACGTGCAGCCGGGTGACTCTGAGTCCAGTGAGACCATGTCCTCCGGCAGCGAGTCCTCCGATTCCAACAATGAGACCGCATCCTCCGAGGACAACTCGTCCAGCCAGGAAGGCAACATCACCGACGACGACATTAACAAACTCAATAGCTAGTTATTGCTAGGGGTGGTGTCTCCTATACGTTGGAAAGGACACCTCTTCACGGTTTCAACACGCACTGCCGGGCTTCCCCAATAGGGGAGCCCGGCTTTTTCATCCCTATAAAACCAGCAGGTCAAAGCCAATTTTCGGGACCAAATACAAAGTCGCCGTCGCCCTCCTATAGCGCACTTTGCCACAGAAAAGTGCGAGACTTCGGTATGCGGTACCAAGCAATCGTTATTCGGGTCTTTGAGAATCCACGTGATTAAATGCACGGCAATGGGTACATAGCCAGTACAGTAAGTCCCCGAGGCAGATTGGAGCCACGTATGGATATCAAGGTTTCTGGACGCAAGACGACGGTAACCGATGCTCTGCGTGCGCATGTGGATGAGAAGATCGGCGAGGCGCTCAAGGTTTTCGATATCGAGCCCATGACGGTCGACGTTGTACTTCGCTATGAGAAGAACCCCTCGAACCCCAACCCGGCAATCGTCGAGGTTACGGTTCGTGCCCGCGGTTCCGTGATTCGTGTCGCCGAGCATGGTGCCGATATGTACGCCGCCATCGACCTCTCCGCCGACAAGGTCACCCGCCAGCTGCGCAAGTTCAAGACTAAGGTCGTGGACAACCGCCAGGGCGGCGCCAGCGCTGCGGATGTCGCACCGGTCGAGCGCGTCGAGGATCTGGCCGACCTGCTGCTGCCCGAGGAGGAGGACGACCTGCTCGTCCGCGAGAAGGTCATCGACGTCACCCCGATGACTGAGGAGCAGGCGCTGGTGCAGACCGATCTGCTGGGCCACGACTTCTACGTGTTCGAGAACGCGACAACTGGCCTCATCAATGTGGTGTATCACCGTAAGAATGGTGGATATGGCATCATCAAGCCCCGCATCGAAACACTTGACGAGTAAAATACGTTAACTTGCATGAGTTAACGGTTGGCGGCCATCCCATGCGGGTG
>CABRLT010000319.1 GCA_902471785.1 uncultured Collinsella sp. | reverse complement strand
CTCGACGACCTCATGCAGGTCGGCTATCTGGGTTTGCTCAAGGCTATCGACCGTTTTGATCCCGAGCGCGGACTCGAGTTCACGACGTTTGCGACACCCACTATCCTGGGCGAGATCAAACGCCATTTCCGCGACAAGGGCTGGAGCGTGCGCGTACCGCGTCGTCTGCAGGAGCTCTCGGCCAAGGTCAACCAGGCTACTGACAAACTTACCAACGAGCTGCAGCGTTCGCCCAAGGTTGAGGAGATCGCTGAGTATCTAGATGTGACTGTCGATGAGGTCCTCGAGGCTATGGAATCGTCTTCGGCTTATACCTCGGTGCCCATCGAGGCTCCTGGTGCGTCTGATTCCGACGATGCCCCCTCGATTCTCGACCGTTACGCCGACGACGACAACGAGCTCGACTTTACCGATGACCGCCTGGTGATCGAGGAAGCCATCCGTGATTTCTCGCCGCGCGAGCGCGAGGTGATCGAGCTGCGCTTTGTGAAGGGCATGACCCAGATCGAGATCGCCAAGAAGCTGGGTATTTCTCAGGTGCAGGTTTCGCGTCTGCTGCGCCGCACGCTTAAGAAGATTCAGGACAAGATCGACCCCGACGGAGTGATGATTCGTTCATGAGTGAGCACCCCCAACAAACCGATCGCGTGCTGCGCGACACCCGCGTTCTGACGCTGCGCATTTGGGCTGTTGTCGGCTGCATTGTTATTGCTGCTGTCATCTTTAACCTTATGGGCATCCTGGCACCGGTTATTGAGTTTCTTGCCGTTGGCTCCATCATTGCTTTTGTGATGTCCCCGATCACCAACTGGCTCGAGCACCATGGCGTGAATCGCTGCATCGGTTCGCTTATTGCGCTAATTGTTGTTGTTGCCGTGCTCGTCGGTGTCGTTTGCATCTTGTCGCCGATTCTCTTTGGTCAGATCATGGAAGTCCTGAGCCGCCTGCCTGAGCAGCTTCGTGTTGCGGGTGGCGATCTCAACGAGATGATCTCGCATGCCAAGACGCTCAACAACACGCCGCTCAAGGAGTATTTGGACGATAATCTTTCGTCGCTGGTTGCCGTGGCATCGAAGTATGTGTCTCAGATCGCTGCCGAGCTTGGCCGCGGTGTGTTCCCGCTCATCACCAATACGGCTTCGCAGTTGTTCGTGATCTTCCTTGGTCTGGTGCTTGCCTACTGGATGGCCTGCGACTACCCTCGCATGCATCACGAGATTTGCACCATCATCGGTCAGGAGAAGGAGACCTCGTACCGCTTTATGGTCGCCATCCTTTCTCGCTCTGTCGGCGGCTACATGCGCGGTATGGTCGTGACGTCCATCTGCGGTGGTTTCCTCGCCTTTATCGGTTTTATGATCATCGGTCATCCGTATGCGGCGCTCATGGCTATCTTTACCGGCATCATGCATTTGGTTCCGGTCGTCGGTCCTTGGGTGAGCGCAGCAATCGCCACGGTGCTCGGTTTCATGTTCAGCCCCATGTTGGCGTTATGGACGCTCATCGTGACGATGGTCGCGCAAAACGTCACCGACAACGTGATTTCTCCTAAGGTCATGCAGAGCTCGGTGCAGGTGCATCCCATCATGAGCCTCACGGCGCTCGTTATTGGCTCGGCACTCATGGGCCCCATCGGCATGATTATTGCCATCCCGCTTTGTGCGGCCCTCAAGGGCATCTTCGTGTACTACTTCGAGAATGAGACCGGCCGTCAGCTTGTGGCCTATGACGGCGCCGTGTTTAAGGGCACGCCGTACCGCGATGCCGATGGCAACCCGGTCGCCGCTTACGACGCGCTCGGTGACGACACCTTCATCTATGAGTCCGAGCTCATCGGTAACGAGACTGCGCCCGAGGCCCAGGCGATGCCTAAGCCCGAGTTCGATAATCCCTGGATCAAGCTCTCGGGTTTGCAACCCGATTCCACGGGCTTCTTCAAGAACCCCTTTGCCAAGGATGACGATTCCAACACGGACGACACCAAAACCGGCATCGACGGCTCCATGGACGATGATGACAACTAGCGGGGTAATTCGGATTAATATTCATACGCGCTAACGTGCAATTTCGCTGAAGGGCCGGCATTGT
>CABRLT010000318.1 GCA_902471785.1 uncultured Collinsella sp. | reverse complement strand
GGCTTGACGGCGGCCTTCTTAACCGACTCCGTCATAAACGGAATGGGATCGACGCCGGTGTCGGCGATGCGGCCGGCAAAGAGCGAGATGATAGACGGCGTCTCGGTGTCAACGGCCTCGACCATCTCGTCGACCTGCTCGGGCGTAAAGATAGTGGTGACGTTGACCTTGATGCCGTCGGTCGAAAGCTTGCGGACCAGCTCGGCGGTTGACTCGCCCTTGGTGGTCACGCACGGGATCTTGACGTAGACGTTCTCGGCCCAAGTAGTGATCTCGCGGGCCTCGACCTCCATGGTCTCGACGTCGTCAGCAAAGACCTCAAACGAGACGGACACATCGGTGATGTGGGCCAGGACCTCCTTGGC
This sequence comes from uncultured Collinsella sp., assembly GCA_902471785.1. Taxonomy (GTDB): domain Bacteria; phylum Actinomycetota; class Coriobacteriia; order Coriobacteriales; family Coriobacteriaceae; genus Collinsella. The sequence continues at coordinate 1,739 of CABRLT010000318.1, read as the reverse complement.
AAACGCGCGGTAATCCGTCACGCCGCCCTTCTTCATAAGGGACGGGTTGGTCGTGAAACCCTGAACGTTGCCGTTCTCGTACATGTCGAGCATGCCCTCGAGGTTTGCACCGTCAGCGAACACCTTGATTGCCATCTGCCTGATTCCTTTCGCTTGCACATGGGCGTTAAACTGCTAAACACTTTACCTACGTTTATCAAGGCGTGAGCTGCGGTTTTTTATCTTCTCGGCGAACGGTATAAACACCTCAGTGTTTGGATTGATAAATCGATTGAGCATGCAAAAGCAAAGAGTCGCAGTTTGAGCAAACGTCAGAACGCGGGATTCATTAGATGAGGCCGAAATGCTGCATCGCTGTGACGGTGCCGTCGTGTGCGACATCGTCGGTCACGTAGTCGGCGACCGCCTTGACCTCAGGCATGGCGTTGCCCATGGCGACAGCCGTCTCGACCGCAGCGAGCATGCCCAGGTCGTTGCCGGAATCACCAAAGCCAAAGGTGCGCGCGTTGCCGGTGCGACCCAGGTATTCCAGCGCTCGCGCCACGCCCACGCCCTTGTCGATGCCCTTGGGGCTCAGCTCGCGATTCTGGCCACCGGTGTTGCACAGCTCAAACTCGCGATCGATAAAGCCGTCATCGTTGGCTACGCGAGCCAAACTGGGCACATTGAGGCATACCTTGCCCACGCGCAGACTGCCGTCGACGCGCATTTCCTCGGCGCTGTGCACCACAGAAGTGCCGATCAGAGACGACTGCTCAACGCCCGCGGGTTCCAAGGCAAAAGTAGCCACGTTGGTCTCGAAAAAGGCCTCAATCCCTGCCGCGGCCATACGGCGTGCAAGCTCCTCGACAATGTCCTCGTCAAAGCAGTCCTCGTGTACCACGCGGCCCTCGACCTCGAGTGTCGCTCCCGCCATGGCAACGACACCCGCAGGCTCCAAAGCACGCAGACCATCGGCAATCAGCCACAAGGGACGACCCGTGCAGATAAATGCCTGGTGACCCGCATTGCGCAGGCGATGAAACGCCTCGATCACCGCCTGCGAGGGGCGAACCGCCGAAAAGTCCTTGTCGGTCATGTTGTCGGGATCGAACGACGTCAGCGTGCCGTCCACGTCAAAAAAGAGCACGGCAGAATCGGGGCACGCATCAATCATATGGGTTCCTTTCGGGGGCGAGAGTAAACGAAGCATCCATCATATAATGGAGCGACGCAACCAGAGAGGTCACCCATGGAATTTTACGCAAGCTGCCCCGAGGGCTTTGAGTCCGCACTCGCCGATGAGCTTAAACGCCTCGGGCTTTCGCATGTTCGCCGGCTGAAGGGCCGCGCCACGTTTGAGGGCGAGCTCGAAGAAGGCTACCGCGCCTGTCTGTGGTCGCGTCTGGCGAGCCGCGTGTTTGCGGTGCTCGGGCGCTTTGAGGCGCAGGACGCCGACGAGCTGTACGATAGCGTTTACGACATCGCCTGGGAGAACATCGTCCGCCCCGGCGCCACCATTGCCATCACCGCCCGCGGCGTGACCGAGCAGCTGCGCAACACGCGCTTCTCGGCCCTGCGCGCCAAGGACGCATTGTGCGACCGCTTGGCCGAGGCCACGGGCCGTCGTGCCGATGTCGACGCCGCCGACCCCGATGTTCACCTACTGCTTTCGCTGCGCCAGCGCCGCGCGAGCATAAGCCTAGACCTTTCGGGCGACCCGCTGTTCAAACGCCTGCCGCCCGCAGCGACCCGCGCCG
>CABRLT010000317.1 GCA_902471785.1 uncultured Collinsella sp. | reverse complement strand
CCGGGGCCCGGATGGGGCCTCGGGGGCGTTCGGCTAGCTGCGGGAATGGCCTATTTGCTCAATGTGTTCGGCTGAGATCGGAAATCAACCTCCACGGTTAATTGCAATCTGAGCACAGCAATAATCAGTGTATAAATATACACCTGTAATTTTTTGGACGGGTTCATAGATGCTCGATTGGTAGCGAATTCCGCGCAAACCGTCACCAAACTCCACTTTTGCCGCATCTAAAGGTTATTTTTGCGCAAATTTTTGGATGCCGATAGTCACAATGGGCAGGAGGCTGGTACCCACCGGAGAGGGCAACGCCTACATTTTCATAACGTAATAGCCCGCACCCCTCACTGCCGTCTCGAGTGTGTCGCGATCAACCGGGCGCTTCGAGCGCACGCGTGCCGTGTGGTCCGCGTACGTTACCGTAGCCCACACGCCATCAAGCGCATTGAGGGCATTCGTCACATTCCGGGCGCAGCCGTCGCAACTCATGCCGCCGATAAGGAGTTCCTCACGATAGGGGTAGTGGGACTCGTCGGTGTCTGCCACCACAACCTTTTTGGCCTTCTTACCGCTCGCGCCATCGCTGCAGCAACTCTTCCCGTGTGTCGAAGCGGCAATACGACGCAGTCCAAAAAACATGCCGACGGCAATGACGGCCAGCACGATGAGATTCGCAGGGTTGAGCAAGTCACTCATGCGTTCCCCTTTCAAGTAGCCCTATCTAGATACCCCCATGGGGTGTCCCCATCTTAACCCAAAATCATGTCCGTTCGGTCAATTAGTTTCCCGCTTCGAACTTTTTTGTTGACCATGGCTTACTTTCGTGTATAAGTTTTCCTAGGTTAACAGTTTAGATCCGTAAGGAGCGCCGTGACTCGAACCATAGACATCCCAACGTTTCAGGCAGCAGTCGTGCGCAACTGCTCTCCCACGCTCGCGGGCATCAAGCCGGCATCGCTCTTTACCTATCCAGGCACCTATGCCCACGGGGACGGCTCGACCGCAACCGAAACCATCGCAGAACGCCGAGCACGCCTGCTCAACGTTATCGCCCAGTGCAATCGCGAGCTTGACCCGTTCGGTATCCACCTGAGTGTTTTGGTCTGGCGGCCCTGCGGAGCGCTCGTGTATATGTACCGAGCCAAAAGCCTCACCACCTATTTCGCAGACCCTCGCGCCCAAACGGCGCTCGCCTCGGAAGGCTACGACACGAGAGACCTTTCGACATGCCTTGTGCATTTGGCATCACGCATCACGCTCGCGAGCAATAACGTCGCGGAATGCGCCTGTAGCCAGACTCGATGCGCACTACCCCAGCAAGCTAGCTGCAGCAACAACTGCACCTGCGAGTTTCCGCACGAAATAGGCTACTTCCTCGGATATCCCTACGACGACGTGCACGAGTTTATCGCCCAGCGCGGCGAGAACTACAAGGTCTTTGGAGCTTGGAAGGTCTACACGAATGTCGAGCAAGCGCTTGCGATGTTTGACGCCTACCGCGCTTGCACTCAATACCTCACCTTTGTCTATCAGCAGGGCTGCAGCCTGGCGCAACTTGCCCAGGCAACCCGATAGAACATAGAAGCCGCGGCAACCTGCCGCACAACTGAAAGGACTCAACATGAGCAAGATCGCCGTCGTCTACTGGAGCGGCACGGGCAACACCGAGGCCATGGCAAACTTCGTTGCCGAAGGTGCAACCGATGTCGGCGCCGAGGCAGAGGTCATCCCCTGCGCCGACTTCTCTGCCGACAAGGCCGCCGAATATGATGCCTTCGCCTTCGGCTGCCCCGCCATGGGCTCAGAGGAACTCGAGTACGATGAGTTCCAGCCGATGTGGAACGAGGTCAAGGAGACTCTCGGCGACAAGAAGGTCGTCCTCTTTGGCTCCTATTCATGGGCCGAGGGCGAGTGGATGGACAACTGGAAGGCCGACGCCGACGATGCCGGCGTCAACGTCGTGGACTCCACCATCTGCTACGACGCGCCCGACGACGAGGGCGAGACCGCTTGCAAGGCCCTCGGAGCCGAGCTCGCGTAACGAACCCAGGGCTTCCAAAAGAGCCTGCATCAAAGCACATCCCCATCCCTACAAAAGAGCGGGGGCTGAATTCAAGT
>CABRLT010000316.1 GCA_902471785.1 uncultured Collinsella sp. | reverse complement strand
TCGCGGATGCACGCATGTGCGTTGTACGGATAGATGCCGCTCGCGGAGTAGCCCACCAGTGCCGCAAAGTCGTGCGGGGACACGGCGTCGCCGCACTCCACCACGATGTCGGCAAAGGTACGCACGCCGGCGCGGATCAGGTGGTTGTGCACGCAGCCCACAGCGAGCAGCGACGGCACGGGCACCTCGCCCGCAGCGGCACGATCGCTCAACACCACAATGTTCGCGCCGTCGCGGACCGCAGCCTCGACGTCCTCGGCAAGCTGCTTGAGCGTAGCCTGCAGCGCGCCCTCGCCGGCATCGCGGCGGTAGACGGCACGGAAGCGACGGGTCTTAAAGCCCACGCGGTCGATGGCGCAGATGCGGTCGAACTCCTCCTCGTTGAGCAACGGGCGCTCCAAGCGCACCAGCTGGCAGGCCGTGCGGGAGTCCTCGAGCAGGTTGCCGTGGTTGCCCAGGTAGAGCGTGGTCGAGGTGACCATGTGCTCGCGAAGGGCATCGATGGGCGGGTTCGTGACCTGAGCGAACAGCTGATAGAAGTAGTCAAAGAACGAACGCGTCTTCTTGGACAGACAGGCCAGCGGCGCGTCGATGCCCATCGAGGCGAGCGGGGCCTTGCCCTGCTGAGCCATGGGACGCACGACCTCGTCGACGTCATCCCAGTGGTAGCCGAGCTTGGCCATACGCACGGCGGCGGGCACCTCGGCGTCCTCGGCGGGCGTTGCCGCGGCAGGCCTATCGAGCGCGTCGACCGTCAGCGTCTCCTCGGCAATCCAATCACGGTAGGGCTTTTCCTTGGCGTAACGGGCGCGCAGCTCGTCGTTGTAGATGACGCGACCGCGGGCAAAGTCGACCTCGAGCATCTGGCCCGGCCCCAGACAGCCGCTCGTCAGGATGTTCTCGGGGCTCACCTCGATGGTGCCCACCTCGCTTGCCAGCATAAAGCGACCGTCGCGCGTCACATAGTAGCGGGCGGGACGCAGGCCGTTACGGTCGAGGGCGGCACCCAGGGTGCGACCGTCGGTAAAGGCGATGGCCGCCGGGCCATCCCACGGCTCCATGAGCATGGACTGGTAAGCGTCGTAGGCGCGGCGCTCCTCACTCAGGCTGTCGTTGTGGTCCCACGGCTCGGGCAGCAACATGGACGCCGCACGCGTAAGCGGGCGACCGTTCATGACCAAAAACTCGAGCACGTTGTCCAGAATCGCAGAATCGGAGCCCTCGCGGTTGATGATGGGCATCACGCGCTCAAGATCGTGCTGCAGCACGGGGCTGTACAGGTTGGGTTCGCGGGCGCGAATCCAGTTGACGTTGCCCTTGAGGGTATTGATCTCGCCGTTGTGGATGATAAAGCGGTTGGGGTGCGCGCGTTCCCAGCTGGGCGTGGTGTTGGTGGAGTAGCGCGAGTGGACGAGCGCCACGGCCGTCTTGACGGCGGCGTCGTTGAGGTCGATGAAAAAGCGGCGCATCTGTGTGGCCACGAGCATGCCCTTGTACACGATGGTGCGCGAGCTCATGGAGCACACGTAGAAGATCTTGTCGCGCAGGGCAAACTCGGCGTCGGCCTTTTTCTCGATGGTGCGGCGGCACACGTATAGGCGGCGCTCAAAGGCATCACCGGCGGGTGTGTCGTCCGGACGGCCCAGGAAGGCCTGCAGGATGGTAGGCATGCAGGCGCGGGCCGTCTCGCCCAGGTCGTGCGGGTCGACCGGCACCTCACGCCAAAAGAGCAGCGGAACGCCGGCTTCGGCGCAGCCCTCCTCAAACACGCGACGGGCATCCTCTACGCCCTTGCCGTCCTGCGGGAAGAACAGCATGGCCACGCCATAGTCGCCCTCTGCCGGCAGAATCTGGCCGCACTTTTGGGCCTCTTTACGGAAAAAGTGATGCGGAACCTGGAACAGGATGCCGGCGCCGTCGCCGGTGTTCTTCTCGAGTCCCGTGCCGCCGCGGTGCTCCAAGTTGACCAGAATGGACAGTGCATCGTCCAGAATCTGGTGATGGCGCTCGCCGTTGATATCGGCAAGCGCGCCGATGCCACATGCATCGTGGTCGAATTCGGGGCGATAAAGGCCCTGCTGCTGAGCGGAATCTGCCTGCATCGCGATCCTCCCCTAGATATT
>CABRLT010000315.1 GCA_902471785.1 uncultured Collinsella sp. | reverse complement strand
AGTGCGGCCGAAAGCGCGTGCGCCCACAGACCCTCGGCCTCGGCCAGACGCTGCGTAGCGGGAGCGTCGGAGAGCAGGCCCTCGGGCGTATAGCAAATGACACTTGAGCGCTTGACGAACTCCTCCACCGAAAGCGGGTTGGAGAACATGGCCGTACCGCCGGTCGGCAGTGTGTGATTGGGGCCGGCAACGTAATCGCCGAGCGGCTCGGAGCTCCAAGCGCCCACAAAAATGGCGCCGGCGTTGCGAATGCCGCCGAGCAGGCCCATCGCGTCCTTGCAGTGCAGCTCAAGGTGCTCGGGCGCCACGGTGTTCACCGCTTCGACGGCGGCAGCCATGTCGGCGGCCACCACGATGGTGCCCTCGTTGTCGAGCGAGGCGCGCGTGATCTCGGCGCGTGGCGACTGCGCGACCAGAATATCGATACCCGCCTCGACCTCGCGCGCAAACTGCTCGTCGCAGGTCACCAGATAGCAGGCCGCCAGCGGATCGTGCTCGGCCTGGGCCATCAGGTCGGCCGCGACCACCATGGGCTTGGCCGTGGCGTCGGCAAGCACACAGACCTCGGAGGGGCCGGCGACCATGTCGATGCCCACGTCGCCCGAGACAATCTGCTTGGCCGCGGCGACAAAGGCGTTGCCCGGGCCGGTGATCTTGTCGACACGCGGAATGGTCTCGGTGCCGTACGCCAGCGCGGCCACGGCCTGGGCGCCGCCCACCATATAGATCTCGTCCACGCCGCCGAGCTTGGCAGCCGCAAGCGTATACGGGCTGATCAAGCCATCTTTTTGCGGCGGAGTCACCATGACCACGCGCTTGACGCCGGCCACCTTGGCGGGAATGGCGTTCATGAGCACCGTGGAGGGATACTGCGCGCGACCGCCCGGTACGTAGATGCCGGCCGCAGCAAGCGGGGTCACTTTAACGCCGAGCATCGTGCCGTCCGGGCGCGTGGTAAACCAGCTCTGCTCGACCTCGCGCTGGTGGAATTCGCGAATCTGGCGCGCGGCCTTCTCGAGCGCGGCGACAAAGGCCGGGTCGAGGCCTTCGAGCGCGGCATCGATCTGCTCCTGCGGCAGGCGGAAGCTTTCCAGCTCAACACCGTCAAAACGCTGGCAGTAATCGCGCACCGCGGCATCGCCGTTGGCGCGCACGTTGGCCACGATATCACGGGCGGCATCGGCGATGTTTTGCGGCAGCACGCCCTTGCGGTTGAGCTGATTGGTAACGAGGCGCTCGCCGGGAGCAAGCTTGATGGTCTTCATATCGGTATCCCCTATCGGTCGAGGTTATGTTCGAAAAACGAGAGGCCGGGCGGCGGCGCCAGTCGACCCGCAGCCCGTACGTTGGGGCGCCCGTGCGTGCTCGCGCTATTGTGCCGAGCCCGCGACGGGCTCAAAATGCTTGTCCTTCACGGCCGCCGCCAGGCGATCGGCCAAGTTGCGAACACGCGGATCCAAGCGCGCGGCACCTGGGTTGACGAAGAAGCGGGCCGTGCAGTCCATGATGCGACCGGTGATGACCAGGTCGTTGTCGCGCAGGGTGGCGCCCGTGGCGGTAATGTCCACGATGCGGTCGGTCATGCCGACGATGGGTCCCAGCTCGATATTGCCGTGCAGCGAGACGATATCGGCATTCACGCCACGCTCGGCATACCAGGCGCTCGCGATGCGCGGATACTTGGTGGCCACACGAAGCGACCCGCGACGGGCATAGTTGCGCTCGGCCTGGCCAGCGCGCCACGCGGGCTCCGCCTCGATAAACGTGCACAGGCCGTAGCCCAGGTCGACCAGCTGCAGCAGGTTGAGGTCGGCCTCGATGAGCGAGTCCCAACCGCAGATGCCGCAATCGGCACCGCCGCAGCCCACAAAGGCGGGCGCGTCGCTGGGGCGCACAATGACAAACTCGATATCGCCGACCGTGCCCTCGCCGGCACGCGTGTCGCGACCGCGCACGATCAGATGACGACCGGGGTCGCGCAGCTCGGAGACGTCTAAGCCCGCTGCCTCGAGCACGTCGAGCGTGTCGGCCTTAAGCGAGCCCTTGGGCACGGCAATGCGCAGCGGACCCTCGGCGCCACGGCCCACGGCATGGTCACCATCGGAAGCGGCATCCTCGGCCGAGGTGCGC
>CABRLT010000314.1 GCA_902471785.1 uncultured Collinsella sp. | reverse complement strand
TTAAGACGACGCATCGCTGGGCGGTCGCTCAGCAAAATCCCGAGCTCGAAAAGGAACTTTCGGCTGGTCTGGGCATTCCTGGGCTGGTGGCGCGCATTATGGTCGCGCACGGCATTGGCTCCATCAAAGAGGGCCAATTGTTTTTGACGCCTTCGCTCGATCGCGACTGGGCCGACCCACTCATTATCCCGGGCATGTCGGTCGTTGCCGACCGCGTTGAGCGCGCTATTCGCAACCACGAGCACATTGCAGTCTTTGGCGATTTTGACGTTGACGGCATTACGTCGACCTGCCTGTTGACCGAGGCGCTGCGCACGTTTGGCGCCGATGTCACGCCGTTTATTCCGCATCGCTTTGATGAGGGCTACGGTCTTTCGCGCGCGGCACTCGACCGCGTTAACGAGCTCGCTCGCCCCCAGCTGATCGTGACCGTCGATAACGGCATTGCCGCCAAGGAAGAGGTTTCCTATCTGGAGAGCCTGGGGATCGAATTGGTGGTCACGGACCATCACGAGCCGTCCGACCAGGTGCCGCAGGGCGTGCCCCTGACCGACCCAAAGCTCGAGGACGAGGGTCCCTCGCGCGAGCTTGCCGGTGCCGGTGTGGCGCTCAAGCTGGTGCAGGTCCTGGGCGAGCGTCTGGGCAAGCCGTCGTATTGGCGTTCGCTGATCGAGGTCGCGGCGCTGGGTACCGTGTCCGACATGATGCCGCTGACGCCCGAGAACCGCGCGCTGGTCGCCGAGGGCATCCAGCAGATGCGCGTGACCGCCCGCCCCGGCTATATCGCGCTGGCCGCGCTCGCCAAGGCCGACCTCTCTAGTATTACGGCCGATGGCCTGTCGTTTTCGCTCATTCCCCGCTTGAACGCCGCCGGCCGCATGGCCGATCCCAAGCTGGCGCTCGACCTGCTGCTTGCCCGCGATCCCATCGAGGCAAGCGCGCTGGCGGCCGAGCTCGAGGAGATTAACCGTCAGCGTCGCGAGATCGAGGCGGAGCTCACGCGCGATGCCATGGCAAAGGTCGAGGAGACCTATGATGGCGGTCGCGCAATCGTCGTGGGTGGCGAGGGCTGGCACGAGGGCGTCAAGGGTATCGTAGCGAGCCGCCTGACCAACCGTTATCACGTGCCGGCGCTGCTGTTCTCGATCGAAGACGGTATCGCTCGCGGTTCGGGTCGCTCGGTGGGCAAGGTCAACCTGTTCGACGCTGTCGAGCGCTGCTCGGATCTGCTGATTCGTCGCGGCGGGCATGCGGGTGCGGTGGGCGTGACCATCGAGGCGTCCAAGCTCGACGAGTTCCGCCGTCGCCTTTCCGCCGTGCTGTCCGAGCTTCCCGCCGAGGACTTTGAGGACACCGACGAGGTTGCCGCCACCGTTGACCTCTCCGAGCTAAATATCGAGACCATCGAGCAAATCTCCCGTCTTGAGCCGTTTGGCCAGGGCAACAAGGTGCCGCTGTTGGCGGCCGAGGGCGTGACAATGTGCGATCGCGCCGTGGTGGGCAAAACCGGCGAGCACATGCGCTTCGTGGCGACCGATGGCGCTGCGAGTGTGCCGGCCATTATGTTCCGCGTGCCGCAGATCGATAAGCTCATCAATTGCGATAGCGCCGTCGACCTGGTGTTCGAGGCAGTGGCCGAGCATTGGCAGGGACGTGTGAAGCCCAAGCTCATGATCAAAGATGTCTTGGTGCGCGATACCGCGGCGCCCAATATCGACGATCCGGCATGTGAGCTTCGCCGCGGCGTGCAGCCGGCGGATTCTGGCCTGCGTCTGGAGTCGCGTAAACGCGAGACGCTCGCCCAGCTTTCTTATACCGAGCTCACGCGCTCGCTTATCCATAGCTTTATCGGCTCGAACCAGCCACATCGCGCGCAGGTCGAGGCACTCGACGCCCTCGCCGACCACCAGAGCGTTTTGGCTGTTATGGGGACGGGGCGTGGCAAGTCGCTCATCTTCCATGTGCACGCCGCGCGCGAGGCGGTCCTTCGTGGGCGTGCGAGCATCTTTGTCTATCCGCTGCGTGCGCTTGTTGCCGACCAGGCCTATCACCTCTCGTCGACGATGGCATCGCTTGGCATTGGCGTTGGCGTGCTGACCGGCGAGACCGTGGAGGCGGCGCGCGATGACG
>CABRLT010000313.1 GCA_902471785.1 uncultured Collinsella sp. | reverse complement strand
CAGAGTGGTCTGTTCTCCGAGATGGTCCTCATCGACGTGGACAAGAACCGCGCCGAGGGTGAGGCCCTGGATATCGCGCACGGCATGACGTTTGCCGAGCCGATGAAGATCTATGCCGGCGATTATTCCGATGTCGCCGACGCCGCCATGATCGTCGTCACCGCTGGCGCTGCCCAGAAGCCCGGTGAGACCCGCCTGGACCTGGTCAACAAGAACGTCAATATCTTTAAGTCCATTATCCCCGAGATTAAGAAGTCTGGCTTTGACGGCATTCTGCTCATCGTCTCCAACCCGGTCGATGTTCTGACCTATGCCGCCATCAAGATGTCCGGCCTGCCCGAGGGCCATGTCATCGGCTCCGGCACCGTGCTCGACACTGGCCGTCTGCAGCAGATGCTTGGCGCTCACGTTGAGGTTGACCCGCGCGATGTCCAGGCCTACGTCATGGGCGAGCACGGCGACTCCGAGTTTGTCGCTTGGTCCAGCGCCCAGGTTGCCGGCGTTCCGCTGAGCACCTTCTGCGAGCTTCACGGCCATCTGGAGCATGAGGCTGCCGAGAAGCGTATCGCCGAGGACGTCAAGAACTCCGCTTACACCATCATCGAGAAGAAGCACGCAACCTACTATGGCGTTGCCATGGCCGTTAAGCGTATCTGCACCGCTGTTATGCGTGACGAGCAGACCGTTCTGCCCGTTTCCTCGCTCATGGTGGGCGAGTATGGCCTGTCCGATCTGGCTATCTCCATGCCGACCGTCGTCGGTCGCGACGGCGTCGTCTGCCGCGTCCCTGTGCCGCTGAACGAGTCCGAGCAGAGCGAGCTCACCGCTTCTGCCAAGGCCCTCAAGGACATCATCGACAGCGTCGATTTCTCCTGCTAAATCAAGCTCGCTAGAGCGAAAAGCTACAATGAAGGCGTCCGGGTCCACACGGCCCGGGCGCCTTTTTGGTGCAAAGTAACCTGACCCCAATGCACCATAGTTGATGGGAGGGCCATGTCGGATTCGCCTAATTTTTTGACCTATGCCCAGACGGCGTTTGATTCGTTTGAGGAGCGGCCGTTCTGCGCGGTGGATAGCCTGGTCTTTGCGTGGTTGTCCTATTTGCGTTTGCCGGGTGATATGGCGGAGCTGACGAACTGGCAGGGCCTAGACGTACGCGAGCTGCTGCGTGCCGAGTGCTACCGGGACATGATTGACGACTTGTGGGACCCAGAGGGGAGCAGGGCCTTGTTGGAGGCCGTGGCAGCAAGCCCTCGCTACCGTGGCGTGCACGTTTGCGGCTATCGTGCCGTGAGCGATGTGGTGGCGACAGAGCAGTTTGCAGCCATGGCGTTCCGGTTTCCGGCGGGGTTTAGTTATCTTTCCTTCCGGGGGACCGACAGCACGATTGTGGGCTGGAAAGAGGACTTTAACATGGCGTTCCGGTGTCCTGTGCCGGCCCAGGAATCCGCGGTGCGTTATGTGGACGAGGCGGCGGATGCGATTGACGGACAGCTTTTGTGCGGAGGTCATTCCAAGGGTGGAAACCTTGCGGTGTACGGTGCGGCGATGTGCTCCGATGTCGCCCGTGAGCGAATCGAACGGGCATATTCCCATGATGGCCCGGGCTTCGTCGAGGAGTTTCTGAACGGCGACGCCTTTGCCGATCTTTCCGGTCGAATCGACAAGACGCTACCTCGATCGTCGATCTTTGGCATGATGTTCGAGACGCAGGAGGACTATGCCATCGTCGAGAGCACTGAGTTCAGCCTGCTGCAGCACAATCCCTTTAGCTGGGTGGTTGATGGCCACGACTTCGTGTACTGCGAGCGTCTGTCCGCCGGCGCTCGATACGTTGATGGCTCCATTCGCGAGATGCTGCTTGCAGTGTCGCCTAGCGAGCGCGAGCGTTTTGTAGATGCGTTGTTCTCTGTGTTTGAGGCTACGGGTGCTGAGCGGTTTGCGGATATCGCTGGGAATCTGCGCGAGAGCCTACCCGTGATGCTTCAGGCTGCGCAAGGCTTTGACAAGGATACGCGACGCTTTGTTTCGCAGACCATCGTGGCAATCCTTAAATGCGCATTGCTGCCCAAACGACCCCAGATTGACATGCCGGCTGCCGGCAAGAGTTTGGCAGAACAGCTCGAGGCTTGGCAGTCCGAGCTCCTGC
>CABRLT010000312.1 GCA_902471785.1 uncultured Collinsella sp. | reverse complement strand
TGCGTAATGACGTTGGTGACCTCGTTGAACGGCTTGGTGTACTGGTTGGCGTAGGACAGGAAGATCTGCACGCCGCCCACCGTAAGCGCCGCGGGCACGCCCGTGATCACGCCCACGCAGCCGATCACAGCGACCACGGCATAGATGATGTTATTGATAAAACGCGTACCGGGGTTGGAGAGCGAACCCATAAACTGCGCGCGCTCGCCCGCGGTGTAGAGCTCGGCATTGAGGGCATCGAAGCGCTGCTGAGCGTTGGGGCCATAGGCAAAGGCGTCGACAAGCTTTTGCTCGCCTACGTACTCCTCGATATGACCACCGAGCTGCCCTTGAATACGCTGCTGCGCCGTAAAGCTTTTGTTGGAGAGCTTGGCAATAGCACCGGCTGCAAAAATGGAAAGCGGCGTGACGAGCACCACCACGAGCGTCATGGTCAGGCTAATGGAGAGCATAAACGCGAGCGTGCCCGCGATGGTGATAACACCGGTGAAGAGCTGCGTGAAGCCCTGCAGCAAACCGTCGCCCACCTGGTCGACGTCGTTGACCACGCGGCTCATAAGGTCGCCGTGGGCATGGCTGTCGACAAAGCTGAGCGGCATGCGGCTGAGCTTGTCGCTCGCCTCCACGCGCATGTCGCGCACCGTTTCGTAGGACAGGCGGTTGACGCAATAGCCCTGCAGCCACTGAAAGGCCGCTGCTCCCACCACGACGAGCGCGAGCTTGGTAACGAGCGGCAGCAGCGCGTCGAAGTCCACCTGCCCGGCGGCGACGATAAGGTCGATGCCCTCGCCGATGAGGATGGGCGTGTAGAGCTGCAGAATCACGGAGATGGCGGCACTCACAAACGACGCAACAAACGAAATGCGATGCGGACGAACGTAGCCCATCAGGCGGCGAGTCACCGCACCCACGGGATAGCGCTCGGGATCGCCGGGCTGGCGCGGATCGTCACCCAGGTCGTTGAGGCTATCGTTGCCGGACACGTTGGCCGTCATCGTGGCGACCGAACCGGAGGAAGTGTACGGATTCATTTAGCAGCTCTCCTTTGCGCAGACGGATGCGGGGGCGGTCGGAGCGGACGCGGGCGTCGTGCTCCCCTGCTGGCCCTCGAGCTCCTCGCGGCGAAGCTGCGACTGGCAAATCTCGCGGTAGAGCTGGCAGGTCGTGTAGAGCTCATCGTGCGCGCCCAGGCCCGCGACCGAGCCGTGGTCGAGTACGCAGATCATGTCGGCGTCGCGCACGGTCGAAACGCGCTGGCTCACAATCACCGTGGTCAGCGGCAGCCCGCCCTTGGCGGCACCGCGCATGCTGCGCTCGCGAATGGCATGGCGAAGCGCCGCGTCGGTCTTAAAGTCGAGCGCCGACGCGGAGTCATCCATGATCAATATCTGAGGCGAACCAACCAAGGCACGCGCGATAGTCAGGCGCTGACGCTGGCCACCGCTAAAGTTCTTGCCGCCCGCCTCGACCGGGGCGTCTAAGCCCTGCGGCTTGTTGCGCACGAACTCGCTGGCCTGCGCCATGTCGAGTGCCGCCCAGAGCTCCTCGTCGGTCGCAGCTTCATCGCGCCAGGTCAGGTTGCTGCGGATGGAGCCGCTCACCAGCGATGCGCGCTGCGGAACGGTCGCGACCACACGGCGCAGCTGGTCGAGCGGCCAGGTGCGCACGTCGGCGCCCATCACGCTCACGCTGCCGGTGCTCGCATCGTACAGGCGCGGGATGAGCGAGACGAGCGTGGACTTGCCGCTACCCGTACCGCCGATAATGCCGAGCGTCTTGCCCAGCGGGAGTTCCAGCGTCACATCGTTGACAGCATTGGCCGCGCCAGCGCCAAACGAGAAGCTCGCATGGCTCAAGCTCAGCGCGGGAACTGGAGCGACATTGCTCGGCTTGGGCAGCGCGACCGGCTGGTTGCCCTCGTCGGTGATGCCCGGCACGCAATTGAGCACCTCGTTGATACGCGACGCGCTGGCGCTCGCCTTGGTAAAGACCACGACCAGATTGGCGACGTACACGATGGAGGTCAGGGTCTGCGTCATGTAGTTCACAAACGCCATGACCTGGCCCTGCGTAAGCTCGCCCACGCTGACCTGGATGCCGCCCACCCACAGGATGGCGCACACGCCCAGGTTCATCACCAAAAACGTGACGGGGTT
>CABRLT010000311.1 GCA_902471785.1 uncultured Collinsella sp. | reverse complement strand
CAATACCCCCGGTCAGCGACTCGACTCGAGCTTCCGCCTTGCCCTCCCCCGCCATGCTCGCCGTGGGATCAGTTGTGCTCGACCCCGACCGCCGCGAAGTCACGGTCGGCGGCTCGCCCATCGCGCTCACGGCCCGCGAGTTCGACGTCCTCGCCCTGCTTATGGCGCACGCCGAGACCGTGCTCACGCGCGAGCGCATCGCGCACGAGGCGCTGGGCTACGAATACGTGGGCGACACCAACAACGTCGACGTGCACATCGCGCACCTGCGCGCCAAGATCGAGGACGCCGGCGGCGCCCGCATCATCCAGACCGTGCGCGGGGTGGGCTATGTCTGCCGTGCGTAACGCCGAGGCCAAGCGCGTCACCTCCATCGCCCGCGCCATCAACTGGAGCTATATGTGGCACCGTCTGATGAGCTATGTCTGGCTCGATCTGTTGCTGTTGGTTATTGCGGCGGCGATCCTCGTCTATGGATACAACCAAACGCTACCTGACGGCGCGTTTACCGCAGGATGGATCCCCGGCGCCGCCGTTCACGGCATGTCACTGGCGCCTGCGCGCGGCTGGGACCTGACAACGCTCACCTATACCGTCGAGCTTGCGCGCACCACCAAGACCTTCCCCCTCGCGCAGGACCTCGTCGCGCTATGGCCTCTCTACCTTGTCGTTGTGGGTTGGCAGGCCATCGGCATGCTCGATATGCTCGGCGGCGCCCGCCGCGTGCGCCGCACCATGGCGCCGCTCAACGATCTGGCCCTGCGCGTGGACGAACTCGGCCGCATGCAGCTCTCCGGCGGCAAGATGGAAACGCTGGAGCAGGCCATCGAGCGCGCAAGCGTCGACTCGCCGAGCGTCACCACCGGCGACGCCGACCTGGCAAGCATCGAGGTCGCACTCAACCGCCTGCTGCGCCAGATGCAAGAGGCCAAGCTGCAGCAGATGCGCTTTGTCAACGATGCGAGCCACGAGCTGCGCACGCCCATCGCGGTGATTCAGGGCTACGTAAACATGCTCGACCGCTGGGGCAAAGACGACCCGAACGTGCTGGCAGAATCCATCGCGTCCCTCAAGGCCGAAAGCGAGCACATGCAGGAGCTCGTGGAGCAGCTGCTGTTTTTGGCGCGCGGCGATGCCGGACGCACGGTCCTGCGGCGTGCGGATACCAACCTGGCCGCACTGGTCGACGAGGTATGCGAGGAATCGCAGATGATCGATACCGAGCACACATATCGGCTGGCCTTTGACGCTGCACTTGTCAGCGGCCCGCGCTGCGACGCGCCCGTTGACGTGGCGCTCGTGAAGCAGGCTCTGCGCGTGATCGTGCAAAACGCCGCCAAGTACTCGGATGCGGGAACGACCGTCACATTTGGCATAACGCCCGATGCGGGCATGGGCACGATCGACATAAGTGTCGAGGACGAGGGCATCGGCATGAACCAGGAATCCGCAGCTCACGCGTTTGAACGGTTCTACCGCGCCGACAACGCACGCGATGCCGGCGCGCAGGGCTCGGGTCTGGGGCTTGCCATTGCCAAGTGGATCGTCGATAGCCATGGCGGTGTCATTGGCGTGACCTCAGTCGAGGGCGTCGGCAGCCGCTTTACGATTCGCCTGCCGCGGTAGGAAGCCCCTCGGCATAAATAAAGGGATAGGGCCACGCGGCCCTATCCCTTTTTGCTAGCTATGGCAGCTTGTGCGCTACTCGCGGCACAGATGCACGGCGAAACCGGCGAACTCGCGCTTAAAGTACACGAGCTTGGTACCACCGTCGGGCAGCAGCACGCGCGACTCCTCGTTGACCTCGAGCCCGCGCTCGGCAAACCACTTCTCAGCTGCATCGATGTCGTTAACGGCAAAGCCGATGTGGCCCTTGGTGCCACGACCGTTCTGCTTCATGATCTCGACCAACGAATCGTTAAAGTACGAAACGGGGGTCTCGATAACGGGCAGGCCCATCATCGTCGAGAACAGCTCCGCGATCTCCAAGGCATCTGCCGGGTCGGTGGCGTTAATGCCCACATGGGCAACGCGCATGCCAAAGAGTTCGACCGGATTGGCGTTCTGCTCATTCATACAGGCAGCGCCTACTGAGCCATAACGTCAAGGACGGCCTTCTCGGCAGCGACGCGGTTCATGCCGGTCATGAAGGGCACGCCGC
>CABRLT010000310.1 GCA_902471785.1 uncultured Collinsella sp. | reverse complement strand
CCTGCGACTTGCGGGCATCTCGCTTTATCTAAATAACGTGGTTGAAACTCAACCTTTATGTGAGGCTCTTACCTTATCGATAAGATACGGACTGCTGAGAATCCTTCACGACTACGTCGTGGGCGCCGCCTTCGACGATTGAGGTCGAGCTCACCAGGGTCAGGCGTGCCTTTTCCTGGAGCTCGGGGATCGAGAGGGCACCACAGTTGCACATCGTGGACTTGACCTTGTAGAGCGTGCCGCCCACGCCGTCCTTGAGGGAACCGGCATAGGGAACGTAGGAGTCGACGCCCTCGACGAAGCTGAGCTTAGCGGCGCCACCCAGATCGTAGCGCTGCCAGTTGCGGGCACGAGCAGAACCCTCGCCCCAGTACTCCTTCATGTACTGACCGTTCACGTTGACGCGCTCGGTCGGGCTCTCATCAAAGCGAGCGAAGTAGCGGCCCAGCATCATAAAGTCGGCACCCATGGCCAGGGCGAGCGTCATGTGGTAGTCGTAGACGATACCGCCGTCGGAGCACACGGGCACGTAGACACCGGTCTCCTCGTAGTACTCGTCGCGAGCGCGGCAGACGTCGATCAGCGCGGTAGCCTGGCCACGGCCGATGCCCTTGGTCTCACGGGTGATGCAGATGGAGCCGCCGCCGATACCGACCTTGATGAAGTCGGCACCGCAGTCGGCCAGGAAGCGGAAGCCCTCGGCGTCGACGACGTTGCCGGCACCGACCTTGACGTCCTCGCCGTAGTTGGCGCGAATCCACTCGATGGTGCGCTTCTGCCACTCGCTGAAGCCCTCGGAGGAGTCGATGCACAGGACATCGGCGCCGGCCTCGATGAGCAGCGGCACGCGCTCGGCATAGTCGCGGGTGTTGATACCGGCGCCGACCATGTAGCGCTTGTCGTTATCGAGCAGCTCGTTGGGGTTGGTCTTGTGGCTGTCGTAGTCCTTGCGGAAGACGATGCCCATGAGGTGATCGTTGTCGTCGACGATGGGCAGGGCGTTGAGCTTGTTGTCCCAGATGACGTCGTTGGCAACCTTGAGGCTGATGTTCTTGTCGCCCACGATGAGCTGCTCACGCGGGGTCATGAACTCGGAGACCTTCGTCTGGTGGTCATCGCGACTGGGGCGATAGTCACGGCTGGTGACGATGCCCAGGAGCTTACCCTTGGGAGTGCCGTCGTCGGTAACCGGCATGGTGGAGTGACCGGTCTTCTCCTTGAGCTCGATGACCTGCTCCATGGTCATGTCGGGGGTCAGCGTGGAATCGGACTGAACGAAACCAGCCTTGTGATCCTTGACGGCCTTGACCATGGCGGCCTCGGACTCGGCGCTCTGGGAACCGTAAATGAAGGACAGGCCGCCCTCAGTAGCGAGCGCGACACCCATGTCGACGCCCGAGACGGACTGCATGATGGCGGAAACCATGGGGATGTTCAGGGTGATTGCCGGCTTCTCACCGCGCTTAAAGCGGGTCAGCGGCGTCTTAAGAGAGACGTTGTTGGGGATGCACTGCGAGGACGAGTAACCAGGGACCAGCAGATACTCCGAAAACGTGTGGGACTCACCGGGAAAGAACGTAGCCATGTTTCTCCTTTTTCCATGCGACCGGTCGGCTGCAGGCCTCGTAGGACCCAGCCCAACCTTGGGCGCCCAATACTGCGGAAGTATCTTAACGCACTTTGACTGCTACAATGCATGATTTAAGAAGAGCACACGAGGGTTTGACGCAGGCTTTGCGTTTGCCCAGCAAACACTTTAGCGGGGAGACGTGGAGCGTATGGAGTACAAGACGACGGCAAAGTTGGTCATTCAAGCGTGCGACAAGGATTTGCCGGGCGTCTTCGGCCACGGCTGCGTCTTGCTGCTGCAGGGTATCGCCCGCGAGCACTCGCTCAACCGAGCCGCCAAGAGCATGGGCATGGCGTATTCCAAGGCCTGGCGCATTGTAAACGAGGCAGAAGGTCAGCTGGGCTGCAAGCTCATCGAGCGCGACGGCGCCCGCGGATCCACGCTCACGCCCGCCGGAGAGCGAGCCATAGCGGCCTACGAGGAGCTGCAGACCGACATCAACAACGTCATTGCCACCAAAGCAAACGACCTCATCGCCAGCATCAAAGAGTAGCCAATTTGGGACGTGTCTCTATAGTTTTGTCAACCGCGTGCTTCGCGCCATTTCGG
>CABRLT010000309.1 GCA_902471785.1 uncultured Collinsella sp. | reverse complement strand
CGGTACTCACAATTACAACGCGTTTATTCCCCTGTTGGCGCCTTTTTAACCCCTCTAAGCTTAAAGAGAGAATAGGCGTGCAGTGACCGTCTCTGGTATACCCTGGCTGTTGCGCACCGTGGCGTACGTAAGGAATGAGTCCGATTTTCCCGCCGTAGCTGGATAATCGCCATACTCCAAAGCGCGGTCGGGCGACAGCAGCGAGCCATAGGTCTTGGCAGAGGTGTCGATCAGGAAATGCGACGCCTGTACCTTAACAAGGTATTTATTCTTCTTGCCAGCCGCACATGCGAGCGGCTCGCGTGACAGAAAGAGGTACGGCCCTCCCTCATTACCGATATACGTGCCCATATTGCCCAGGCTGCCCACGCCGCTATAGGCCGCCTCGATAGAAAACACGAAGGTATCGCCCATATACACGGCCTCGAAAGGCGAGACTGACGAGGGAAGGACTAGCTGGGCACGCTTGGTGTTGTTGCCGTCGGTCAGATCGATTGCCGTTATGCCGTAGTAGACGCCCTCGTCGTTGCGGACACGCGGCGAGATGGTCAAAATGCCGTCGCTCGCGCGCGGGGCCGATGCAAAGCGGCCCGTCGATTTCCAAATTGTCTCGGCCTTGGATTCATCAAGTGAGCGACGATAGCAAAACGAATCACTACTCGTTTTATTGCCGCCTGCCGAAGGCATTTTATACCAGATGACTGATGACCCGAACGCCGTAAACAGGGGCGGATCATAGTCCTTGCCACCTCGATCGAGCTCAACCACATCGCCAGAGAGCGAAGCGCCCGACAGATTTTGAGCGTAGAGCTTCCACGATGAATTGGCAAAGTTCATCTCAACCCACGCGAATACGCCGTCGCCGGCGCGGACATCGTAGAATGCATATCCCGTGCCCTCGACAGGATCCTCGATTAATGTGGTAAGCGAGCCATCGCCCAGGTTGAGCACACCGAGCGTGTTGGCGTGCAATGCCGATGCGGGCGCCATCATCGCCGCGGCGTAATCGCCGTCGCAGTAGTACAGCAGCGTACCCAGAGGCAGCGTCCACGACGCCGCCGGCTCAAGATCGATGTCGACAGCCTCATACTCATCCGTAATCGAGATAATTTTGGAATCGTCCTTGATAACCTGCGGCTCGCCGGCGGCATCATCGCTGGTACCCGTTTTTTTCGAGCATCCGGCAAGCACCGTGGCAGCGCCCGCGGCAGCCCCACCGAGTACAAAGCCGCGACGCGATATTCCGTTCTTGATGTGATCGGCGATACCCATTAGGCGATCTCGGCGCGAGCGGCCTCGATGGCGCGCGTAAGCTGGTCGGCGCAGGAGGTCTTTTTCATACCACAGGTATTACCGGCGAGAACCTCGATTACGCGATCGGCAGGAGCGCCCTCGACCAGCTTGGAGATTGCCTTGAGATTGCCGTCGCAGCCACCGGTAAACTCAACGCCTATCACCTTGTTGCCGTCATCGGAAAGGTCAAGGTGAATATTGCGAGCACACACGCCCTGAGGCTTGTAATCAAACGAAATCATGCGATCCCCTCTCAGAATGTTATTCGAGACGACTATTATCCCCGTCTTTCCCTAAATGCAACGAGGCGCTTTGCCGGCAACACACATTACCAGCAAAGCGCCCTAAAAAGCTAACGTTATGCCCGAACCTACTCGAAGCTCAGCTGCTCCAGACGATCAAAGACCGTGTCGATACGGGTGAGGAAGTCCCATGGATCAAAGATCTCGTCGAGCTTCTCCTGGCTGACGGTGCAGCGCGGGTCGGCCTCGAGACGCTCCTTAAAGGTGGGGCCGGAGACACAATCCTGTACCTCGTGCCAGGTTGCCATAGCGTTCTCCTGCACAATGGCGTACGCGTCCTCGCGGGTGATGCCCGTGTCGACGAGGGCGAGCAGTACCTTGGAAGAGAAGATGAGGCCGCGGGTCTTATTGAGGTTGGCCATCATGCGGGCGGGATACAGCTGCAGGCCGTCGATAACGCGGATGAGGCACTGGAACATGTGGTCGAGGGCGATGAAGCTGTCGGCCTGGGCGACGCGCTCGGCAGAGGAGTGCGAAATGTCACGCTCGTGCCACAGGGCGACGTTATCGAAGGCAACCTGCGCGTTGGCCTTCACGACGCGCGACAGGCCGCAGACCTTCTCCATGGTGATGGGGTTGCGCTTG
>CABRLT010000308.1 GCA_902471785.1 uncultured Collinsella sp. | reverse complement strand
GCGCCGAGACAAACCCCCGGCGCGACATCTCAACATCAAATGCGCGCATCGCTAGCACGTCCCCTCGTTCGGCATCGTCCATGCATGGTGGTCGGTGTGCAGCAGCTCCTCGGCCAGCGGCGAGAGCGGTGCGCCCAAGAACTCGCGGTAGCACGCCTGGACATCGGGGTTCTCGTGCGAGAAGCGAATGTCCGCCTTCGCATCCAAGCCCCACAGCACCTGACCGCGCTCAGCCGCCAGCTCGCAGCCGTCGTGGATGGGCTGACCGCCGCCACCGACGCAGCCGCCGGGGCACGCCATGACCTCGACGAAGTCATAGCTCACGCGGCCATCGCGAATCGCGTCGAGCAGACAGGCGGCGTTGCCCAGCCCGTGCGCCACGGCGACGCGCACCATGGTACCGTCGATATCGGCCACGGCTTCCTTCCAGCCGTCGAGCCCTCGCACGTCGGTAAAGAAATCGGCATCGAGGTTCTTGCCCGTCACCAGGTAATAGGCCGAGCGCACCGCGGCCTCCATCACGCCGCCCGTGGCGCCAAAGATCACGCCCGCGCCCGTGCCAAAGCCCAGCGGCGTGTTGAGCGGCTCCTCGACGAGCGTGTCCACGCTCACGTGGTTCGCGCGGATCATGCGCACCATCTCGCGCACCGTCAGCGCAACGTCCACGTCGGGCGCGCCGCCCTCGCCCACCATGCTCGGCAGCGCGCACTCGGCCTTCTTGGCCGTGCACGGCATCACGGACGCCACAAACAGGCGCTCGGGCTCCACGCCCAGCACCTTGGCGTAATAGGTCTTGGCGATGGCGCCGAACATCTGCTGCGGCGACTTGGACGTGGACAGGCTGTCGACAAACTCGGGGTAACGCGCCTTCACAAAGCGCACCCAGCCCGGGCAGCAGCTCGTGAACATGGGCCAACCGCGGCTGTCGCCCTCGCCCTTAGCGGCCTTACCCAGGCGCTCGAGCAGCTCGGAGCCCTCCTCCATAATGGTGAGGTCGGCCGAGAAATCGGTGTCGAACACGTACTCAAAGCCCACGCGACGCAGTGCGCAGGCAAGGCGCTCGACGGTAGCTTCCTCGCGCGAAATGCCGAGCTCCTCGCCCCAGGCGCTACGCACGGCCGGCGCGATCTGCACCAGCACGATCTTGTCGGGATCGGCGATGGCGTCGAACACGGTCTCGGTGTCGTCGCGCTCGCGCAGCGCGCCCGTCGGGCAATGCGTGATGCACTGGCCGCACGCGACGCAATCGGTCTTGCCGATCGGCGCGCGCCCGCGGGTGCCCACGGCGGTATGCGTGGCGCGGTTGGTCAGGTCCCAAATTCCGAGCCCCTGCACGCTCTCGCACACCTTGATGCAGCGCATGCATTTAATGCACTTGTCGTTGTCGCGAATGATGGGGAAATCGAAGTCCCAGCCCTCGCGCGCCAGGTGCTGCTCGTACGGCAGATAGAAGATGCCCAGGTCGTTGGCGATGGTCTGCAGGTTGCAGTTGCCGCTGCGCACGCAGCTCGTGCAGCGCGAATCATGCTGGGACAGCAGCAGCTGCACGTTGGTACGACGCGCCTCGCGGGCCTTGGGGCTGTTAGTGTGGACCACCATGCCGTCGAGCACGTAGTTGTTGCAGGCGGCAACCAACTGGTCGCAGCCCTCAACCTCGACCACGCACACGCGGCAGCCGCCGATCTCGTTCAGGTCGCGCAGGTAGCACAGGGTGGGAATCTGGATGCCGGCGGACTTGGCCGCGTCCAGGATCGTGGTGTGCTCGGGCACCACGACTTCGCAATTATCGATCGTGAGCTTGACCATGTTGAGTGCTCCGCTTTCGGTGTTGTCGCTGACAGTGGGGTTGTTGAGCTCTACCATTCCAGGTTCCTCCCTCCGCGGAACGCGCCAAAGCCAAAGTGGTCGCAACGCAGGCAGCGGCTTGCCTCCTGGCGCGCCTCCTGCTCGGTGAGACCCTGCTCGACCAGATTCCAATCGTGAATACGCTCGCCGGCCTCGCGCTCACCCAGCTCGCAGCGGCCGCACTCGTGCTTGCCCTTAAACTGGACGGTCGGCAGCTCAACATCGAGCTTAATCTTATGGTCGAAGCCCAGGTAGCGATCGATGTTTGCCGAGGCGACGCGGCCGGCGTTGATGGCGCGGATAACGGTGGCGGGGCCGGTCTGGCAGTCGCCGCCGC
>CABRLT010000307.1 GCA_902471785.1 uncultured Collinsella sp. | reverse complement strand
CCACAAGGGCAACTTGTCGAGCGTCGTGCGCGGGCTTGCGCGCGCCGGTGCCGCCGCCTGTACGTCGGATGATCCGGAGCAGATCCGCGACGCCGACGGCCTGGTTATCCCGGGCGTGGGCGCGTTTTACGACGCGATCGCCTTTATGCGCCAGAGCGGCGAGGCGGACGCGGTGCTCGACGCCGCCGCCGGAACTCCACTGCTCGGCATCTGCCTGGGTCTTCAGCTGTTCTTTGAGCGCGGCAATGAGGGCGTACCGGCGGACGCGGGTGCGGTTGCGGATGGCGATGCCTCCGAGCAAGCTGGCAGTCCTTGGGTCGATGGCTTGGGTATCATGCGCGGCTCGTGCACGCGCTTGGAGTCGAGCCGCCTGAAGGTGCCGCACGTGGGCTGGGACCAGGTGCACATGACGCCCGCCGGCGCGGCCGATCCGTTGCTCGCCGGTTTTGCCGAGGGCGCCAACATGTACTTCACCCACAGCTACGCGGTGGCCGACGACGCCGATGCCGCTGATGTTTTGGCGCGCACGCACTACACGCGGAGCTTCCCGTGCATCGCGCGTCATGGAAACGTGTGGGGTTGCCAGTTTCATCCCGAGAAATCCTCGGCCCTGGGACAGCGCATTCTTAAGAACTTCGTCAACATCGTCGAGGAGGTTGGCCGATGATCCTGTTTCCCGCAATCGATCTGATCGGCGGCAAGGTCGTGCGCCTGGAGCGCGGCGACCGCAGCCGCTGCAAGGTATATTCCGACGACCCCGTCGCCGTCGCCCGCTCGTTTGCCGAGCAGGGCGCGAACTGGGTGCATGTCGTCGACCTGTCCGCTGCCTTTGGCGAGGACGAGGACGCGTGCGCTGCCAACTCGGCGGCGATCAAGGCCATTTGCGGTGTCGACGGCCTGTCCGTGGACGTGGGCGGCGGCGTTCGCTCGCTTGCGCGTATCGACGAGCTTGCCGGCTATGGCGCGCGTCGCATCGCGCTGGGCACGGTGATCGTGACCGAGCCGGGATTTGCCGAGGTGGCGGCTCGCGGCTTTGGCGAGCTGCTGGTGGCAGATATCGCCGCACGCGACGGCCAGGTCAAGGTGAACGGCTGGCGCGATGGCGCGGGCGTGGCACTCGACGATGCCGTGGCGCAGCTTTCCGAGCTGGGCTTTAAGCATCTGGTGTATACCGACATCGCGCGCGATGGCATGCAGACGGGCATCGATGTGGCGGCGTATCGTCATGTGGCCGAGGTCGCGGGCTTTCCCGTCGTGGCTTCGGGTGGTATCTCGACGCTCGACGATATCCGCGCACTGGCCGCGGTGGGTGAGGATGCTATTGAGGGCGCCATTACCGGCCGTGCGCTCTACGAGGGCAACTTTACGCTGGCCCAGGCGCTAGCCGCCGCCCGAGGGGAGGAGTAGCCCATGCTTACCAAACGCGTGATTCCCTGCTTGGACGTCAAGGACGGCCGCGTGGTCAAGGGCGTCAACTTTGTGAGCCTGCGCGATGCGGGCGACCCGGTGGAGCTAGCCCGCGCCTACGACCGCGAGGGTGCGGACGAGGTTGTCTTCCTGGACATTACCGCCACGAGCGACAACCGCGCGACGACCATCGAGATGGCGGCGCATGCGGCCGAGGAGCTCGCTATTCCCTATACCGTGGGCGGCGGCTTTCGCGACCTGGCGGGCATGCGCACCATGGTTGCAGCCGGCGCCGACAAGGTGTCGCTTAACTCTGCCGCCGTGCGCGATCCGTCGTTGATTAGCCAGGCTGCCGCGGCGTTTGGCAGCCAGGCCGTGGTCGTGGCGATCGATGCCAAGCGCGTCGGTTTGCCCGGCGCATCTGGTGCCGACAAGTGGGAGGTCTTTACCGCGGGAGGCCGCAATGCCACGGGTATCGACGCGGTGGCGTGGGCCGAGGAGGCGGCCCGTCGCGGCGCCGGCGAGATCTTGCTCACCAGTATGGACCGCGACGGCACCAAGGCCGGCTTTGACCTGGCGCTCACCCGCGCCGTGGCGCGCGCGGTGCCGATTCCTGTCATCGCGAGCGGCGGCGTGGGCACGCTCGAGCATTTTGCTGAGGGTGTGATCGAGGGCGAAGCCGACGCCGTACTGGCGGCAAGCGTCTTTCACTTTGGGACGTTCAGCATTCGCCAGGTGAAGGAGTATATGGCGTCGCAGGGCATCCCTGTCAGGTTGGACTTCTAGCGCTGCGGCTTGCCCAGGCA
>CABRLT010000306.1 GCA_902471785.1 uncultured Collinsella sp. | reverse complement strand
AGGTCAATCGCGGGGCCGTCGACGATGCCCGCCAGGCGCACCCTCAGCTGCTGCTAGGCTCGATGGGCCCGATCGGTATTGAGTGGTTTGCCGAGGACTCTGCCGAGTATCGTGAAATCCGAGGCATTGCGCGCGAACAGGCGCACGCCTTGCTCAATGCTGGTGTTGACGGTCTGCTGATCGAGACGGTGACGTCTATCCGTAATCTGCAGCCCATGCTTGCCGGCGCCCTAGATGCCGCCGACGGCATGCCTGTTCTGGTGAGTTTTGTCGTTGACGATAAAGGCGACCTGTTGGGCGATGGCCTTAACATCGAGGCAGCCGTTTTGTACGCCGAAAAACACGGCGCAAACTCGGTTGGTGTTAATTGCTGTTCGCTTGCGGCCGCGAACGCGGCGGTGCCCAGGATGGTTGCATCGGCGACTACTCCCGTCACGGTGCGTCCCAACGTGGGCGATCCGGTCCAGACTCAGGATGGCCCCGTATGGCACGAGAACCCCGAAGCTTTCGCGCGCGCATGCATCGAATGGAGACATGCCGGTGCCGCAATGGTGGGCAGTTGCTGTGGAACCACGGCAATCACTACGGCAGCGATGGCCGAGGCGCTCGATATATAAAGGGTAAAACCGCTCCATACGGGGCGGTTTTTTTATTGCTTGCATGTCCTCGGCAGCATTTGCCCAAATGGTGAATGCTGGTGCCGGCAGGTTGCTGAGTGCGTGTTGCGGGTATACCTCACGCGTACCATGATCCAAACACTGTGAGGTGTCTGCGCGTGTGCGCGATAATTCATTTTGGAACTGACGGTTGGCGCGCTCGCGTCGATGAGGACTTCACTGCCGATAACGTTGCCCGTATCGCCGATGCCGTCGGCGAGTTGTGGCAAAAGACCAATCCGGGCAAAACGGTATATATAGGGTTCGACACCCGGCCCCTGGCGCGCGAGTTCGCTGAGCTTGCGGCGGGCGTGCTAGCAGCGCACGGGCTAGACGCCGTGCTCGCTTCGCGACCTGTCCCGACCCCTGCCCTTACGTGGGCGGCGGCTTATGACGGTGAAGCGTGCGGCGCGCTCATGGTGACGGGGTCCCATCATCCGCAGGGCTATCTGTGCCTCAAGATTCGCATGGGTGACGGCTCGACCGCCAACCAGGATGTCATCGAAGAGCTCGAAGAGACCATGGCTCCCGAGCCAATGGGGATCGAGGGGCAATATCGCACCGCGGATATCATTCCTGACTATATGCAGGCGGTGGCATCGTTTGTCGATGCCGAAGCCATCCGCGCCGCGCACTTGCGCGTGGTTGTCGATCCCATGGGCGGCGCAGCCCAGGGCTATCTAGCCGACTTGCTGCGCGAGCTTGGCGTTGAGGTGCACGAGATTCACGCCGGGCAGGCGTCTGACCAAGAAGATATCTGCCCCGACCCCGTTGAGCCTTGGGTGGACGCTTGCGAGCGCACGGTTATCGAGGACGGAGCTTGCGCTGGCCTGGTGACCGACGGCGACGCCGATCGTATCGGCGCGGTTGACGAGCGCGGCAGATATATACATCCGCATCAGATCATGGCGCTCGTTTTGGGCGACTTGGTTCAATTTCGTAATTTGGAGGGGCGCGTCGTCGTCAATCTTTCATGCTCGACGCTCGTGCGTCGCATTGCCGAGGCGCTTGGCTGCCGCGTGACCGTCAAACCAGTCGGTTTCAAATATATAGCGGCGGAGATGAAGAAGGGCGGCGTCCTCATGGGCGGCGAAGAAGCCGGTGGTATCGGCATCGCCGCGCATATGCCCGAGCGCGATGGAATCCTCGCCTGTCTGATTCTGTGTGAGCTTATGGCAAAGACGGACGCGCCTTTGGGCGTTCTGGTCGACCAACTCGAGGACAGTTTTGGTAAGACGAGTTACGGTCGACGCGATTTGCGCCTTGAGGCCGAAGATGCCGAAACGTTACGAACCCTGCTGCCGGGCGTAAACCCCAAGTCGATTTGTGGCAAGGTGCCGCAAAACGTTAGTCATATGGACGGCTTGCGTCTGTCATTTGAGGATGACACGTGGCTGCTGGTCCGTCCTAGCGGGACCGAACCAGTGGTGCGCGTCTACGCCGAGGGGTTCTCGGTGGAAGAACGCGATGAGTTGCTCGATGCTGGCTGTGCTTTAGCTAGGGGGACGTATCCGCTTTAACCATGAGACTGCCTTATATAAAGAGATGCTCGGCGAGCGGTAG
>CABRLT010000305.1 GCA_902471785.1 uncultured Collinsella sp. | reverse complement strand
ATCGCCAGCGAAATCTGCGCGCGCGAGGGCATTGGCACCGTCGCGCTCTCGGGCGGCGTGTTCATGAACCGACTTCTGCTCCAGCTCCTCACCCGCGAGCTCAAATACGCGGGCCTTGCTGTCTTGGTCCCCCACACCGTACCCGTCAATGACGGCTGCATCGCCTACGGTCAGGCGGCGGTCGCAAGCGCTCGTCTTGCGCAGATTGCATCGCAGTAGCTCGCCCTCACACGCCGCTGTGCCCAGCCGTCTCACAGGCGTAACGCGTTTGCCCGCAAACCCCGCGAGCGCTACCATCAACTGATGGATTATTGAGCGCCTATCCAGCGCAAAGCGTCTAAAAGGGGAACAATATGTGCCTTGCCGTTCCCGGTAAAGTAGTCAAACGCGACGACGACCTCAAGGCCACCGTCGACATGATGGGCATCGAGCGCCCCGTGTCGCTACGACTCGTGCCGACGGCGCAGGTTGGCGACTATATTCTCGTACACGCCGGCTTTGGCATCCAGATTGTCGACGAGCAGGAAGCGCAGGAGACGCTCGAGCTCGTTAATGCCATGACCGAGCTGGTCGAAGAAGACCAACTGGTCAGCAACCCGGCCGAGGCATACTAGTGGCGGCCGGACAGCCGGCGCGCTCCGGTATCGACTTTTCGGCATTTCGCGATTCCAAGCTGGTCCGCGAGCTCATCGAACGCATCCATGAACTCGTCGGCGACCGCACCATCAACCTTATGGAAGTCTGCGGCACGCACACCGTGAGCATCGGCCGCTATGGCTTTCGCTCCATTATGCCGGCCGGGCTCAAGCTGCTGAGTGGCCCGGGGTGCCCCGTCTGCGTAACCGCCAACCGCGACATCGACCACGCGATCGCGCTCGCCAACATAGACGGCGCCATCATCACCACCTTTGGCGACATGATGCGCGTGCCCGGATCGTCCACCTCGCTCGCTGCGCAAAAGGCGGCAGGGCGCGACATCCGCATCGTCTACTCCCCGCTCGACGCGCTCGACATCGCTGAGCAAAACCCCGATCGCCCGGTCATTTTTATGGGCGTGGGCTTTGAGACTACGACGCCCACCATCGCCGCCGCCATCTTGGAGGCCGAGGCACGCGGGCTTTTGAACTTTTCGGTCTATTGCGCTCACAAGACCACGCCGCTGGCGTTGCGCGCCATCGCCAACGACCCCGAGACCGCCATCGACGGCTTTATCCTGCCGGGCCACGTCGCCACCATCACGGGCTTGGCGCCCTTTAGCTTTTTGGTCGACGAGTTCAATACCCCGGGCGTGGTCACGGGATTTGAACCGGTCGATATCCTGCAGGGCATCTGCATGCTGGTCCAGATGGTTGTCGAGGGCAGGCCCGCGATCGACAACGCCTACCGCCGTGGCGTCAACGCAGACGGCAACCCCGTGGCGCGCCAGCTGGTCGAGCAGGTGTTTGAGCCATGCGGCACCACGTGGCGTGGGCTGGGGCCGATTGCCAACTCGGGCCTTTCTATCCGCCCCGAGTTCTCGCGCTTTGACGCCCGCGCTCGCTTTGACGTGCCCGTTGAGGCGACGGTCGAGCCGCGTGGATGCCGCTGCGGCGACGTGCTGCGCGGGGCCATTACGCCGAACAGCTGCCCGCTCTTTGGCCGCACCTGCACGCCCGAGCACCCCGTCGGCCCGTGCATGGTGAGCTCCGAGGGCAGCTGCGCGGCACACTACCGTTATCGCGACTAGCCCGGACGCACCCGCACGCCGGCACCACCCACGATTGGAGTTTTGGATATGTCCCATAGCACCACCGATAGCACCGTCCTGTTGGGCCACGGCTCTGGCGGTCAGATGATGAAACGCATCATCGATGAGGTCTTTTTGGATGCCTTTGGGTCGCCCGAGCTGCTCGAGGGCAACGACGCCGGCGTCGCCGCGCTGCCCGCGAGCGGGCGCATCGCCATGTCGACCGACAGCTTTGTAGTCTCGCCGCAGTTCTTCCCCGGTGGCAACATCGGCTGCCTTGCCGTGTGCGGAACCGTCAACGACGTCGCGACCTCGGGCGCCAACGTGCGCTACCTGTCGTGCGGCTTTATCCTCGAAGAGGGCTATCCCATGGATAAGCTCCGCCAGATTGTGCAGACGATGGCCGAGACGGCGCGCGAGGCGGGCGTGTCCATAATCACGGGCGACACCAAGGTGGTCGAGCGCGGCGGGGCCGACGGCGTCTACATCAATACC
>CABRLT010000304.1 GCA_902471785.1 uncultured Collinsella sp. | reverse complement strand
TCGACGGGGATACCGCCGACGCGGCTAAAGGCCCAACGCACAATCTTGCTCTTGGCGAACTCGGACTTAAAGATGGGACGAATGCGGCGCCCCCCAAAGAACAGCGCCGTCTCCACGGCCAAGAGCTCGGCCATCGAGGTGTGGTTGCAGATGACCACGCTGCCGCGGCCTTCCTGGCGCTCAAACAGAAGGTCAGCGTCCTCGACCTTCCAGCGCCACATGAGCTTGGAGAAGGCCCAAAGGATGGCCATGACTACGGCGACGGTGCCGCGGATGAGCACGGGGAACTCTGCGTAAGGAGCGTTGTAATAATCCTCGGGCGTCTGCTTAAACAGGCGCATGGGCTACCTCCTTTGGTTGATGAGGTCCTCGATTATCGAGACGACCTCATCGATGGTGTGGGCGGTGGAGTCGACGTGCACGGCGTCCTCGGCGGGCACGAGCGGCGCGACCTCGCGGCTGCTGTCGAGCTTGTCGCGCTGCTTAAGGGCGTCGAGGGTCTCGTCGACCTCGGCTTCGAGCTGCTCGGACGTGAGCGGCTGGGCGTCGTTTTGGTGACGCTGCAGCACGCGGCGGCGGGCGCGCTCACGCGGGTCGGCGGTCAGGAAGACCTTGACCTGCGCGTTAGGGAACACGACGGTACCGATGTCGCGACCCTCAGCCACGATATCGCGGTCCTCGGCGGCGCGGCGCTGGTGGATGAGCATGGCGGCGCGCACGCCCGGATAGGCCGAGACCTTGGACACGTTGGCGTCGACCTGCGGGGTGCGGATGGCGGCCGAAGCGTCCTGGCCGTCAATGGTCAGGCGCGTGTCCTCGCCGGTGCCGTTGGTAAAGCGAATCTCGATCTGCTCGGCGAGGGCGTCGATGGCCGCCTCGTCGTCCAAATCGATGCCACGGTCGAGCGCGGCGAAGGTGACGGCGCGGTACATAGCGCCCGTGTCGAGCTTGTTAAAGCCCAGCTGGCGGGCGATCTCCTTGGCGATGGTGGACTTGCCGGAACCGGCGGGGCCGTCGATGGCGACGATCATGCAATGCTTCCTTTCGATGGGTGACGTGCTGGTATGGTTCGCGGGCGTTGGGGCGCGGCGGGTTGCCTAGCCCGTGTAGCGCTCACGGTAGGTGTTACGCTTGGGTGCGGAGCCGTGGCTACCGTGATGACGCGTGCGGCTGGCGAGGGTTTCCTGAGGCTTGCCACCGCGTTTGGCGCTCGCCTGCTTGGGTGGGATACCGCCGGCCTTGAGGATCTGCACCTCGCGGTCGGTGAGCTCGCGCCACGAGCCCTTGGCCACATCCTTGAGCTCCAGGCCGGCAAAGTTGCAGCGATGCAGACGAATTACCGGGTGGTGAATCTTGCTCAACATGCGCTTAACCTGATTCTTGCGACCCTCGCGGATGATGACCTCCACGGCGGTGGTACCGGGCTTAACCCCCTGGGGAGCTACGGCCTCGGCCTCGCGTGCGGTGATGACGCGGCAGATTGCCGGCTGGCAGACGCCATCGTCGAGCTCGATGCCGCGGCGGAGCGGTTCTAAGTCGCGATCGGTCAGGTGGCCGTCCACGAGCGCCTGATAGGTCTTGTAGACGTGCTTGCTGGGGTGCAGCAGGTCCTGCGACAGATCACCGTCGGTGGTAAAGAGCAAAAGGCCCGTGGTGTCGCGGTCCAGGCGGCCCACCGGGAAGAGCCCCGGAAAGCGGTTGCGCGGTACCAGGTCGGCCACGCAGGGGCGCTCCTGCGGGTCGCTCATGGTGGTGAGGTAGCCGGTCGGCTTGTAGAGCATCAAGTACACGGCGCCCTGGTTGAGCTTGACGGGCATGCCGTCGACCTCGATATGGTCGCGGTCGACGTCGACCTTGGTGCCCAGCTCGGTCGCGACCTGACCGTTGACGGTCACGCGTCCGGCGGTCATCAGGTCCTCCGACCCGCGGCGGCTCGCAACGCCCGCGCGCGCCAAAAAGCGCTGCAGGCGCATGGTGTGCGGGTAGACAGGCTGGGCGTCGGTTGCGGGCACTGCGTTGCCCATGGCGCGCGTCTCCCCTACTTCGTTAGTCCTCGTCATGCATATCCTCCGAGGTCTCGTCGACGACCAGGGTCTCAAAGTCCTCGACTGCCTCAACATCTTCAACATCGGTATCGAGCAGTTCGCGCTCTTCGTCCAGATCTTCGGCCTGCTCCTCGAGCGTGGACTGAATGCTGCGGCCGCTTAGACGCTCGCGGATAAACTGGCG
>CABRLT010000303.1 GCA_902471785.1 uncultured Collinsella sp. | reverse complement strand
TCGTCACGCGCTCGACCCCGAGCTCGTCGGCAGCCAGGCGCACGGCGCCTTCGCTATGGACGCCCGCCTGCGTGGACAGGTGAATTTCGACCCCGGGAATCGCCGCGCGCAGCGCACAAGCCAGGCCGGCATCAGCCACAATCAGCGCATCGGCGCCCAACGCATACGCGTGCGCCCCCAGCGCCACCGCGTCGGCCAGCTCGTCATCGAACACAAACACGTTGAGCGTCACGTATACACGCACACCGTGCGCATGCGCCACGGCGCAGCCGCGCAAAAACTCGTCGTCGGTAAAGCCGCGTGCGCTCACGCGGGCGTTGAACCCGCCCAGGCCCGCATAGATGGCATCGGCACCCGCCGCAATCGCCGCGAGCATCTGGTCGAGCCCACCGGCAGGCGCCAGCAGCTCGGGCAGTGCCGCCTCGGCAGTCCCCGGCCCGTTATCGCATTGTCCACTCGGCCCCATCGTCCGAATCGCCATCGGCAAACTCCTTACCAAGGTATGCATTCACTCTGAAAAATGCCGTCATCCAGCATACACGAGGCCTCGCGCGCCTCGTTTGGTTTATCGTGTAATAACTTATGTCCATCCTGCCCCAGCGGCGCACCCGCCGCCCGGCACGACATACCTGGAGGTCAATATATGGGTCCTCGCCAACGACAGGGACGCAGTCGTTCCAAGACGCATGCCCTGCCCATGATCCTGCTCTCGTTCTCGGGCTTCTTGCTCATCGCGGGCGTAGCGTTTGGCATCGGCATGATCGGCAACGTCAATCGTTGGCTGTCCGATCTGCCCGACTATACCGACGCCAACGCCTACCTGGTGAGTGAACCAACCGAGATCGTCGATTGCAACGGCAATAAAATCGCGAGCTTCTACACGCAAAACCGCAAGTCCATCACCAAGGACCAGGTTTCCCCGTACGTGCTGCAGGGCACCGTCGACGTCGAGGACGAGCGCTTCTACGAGCATGGCGGCATCGACCTGTGGGGTATCGCGCGTGCTGCCGTGGCAACCGTCTCCGGTGGCCACGAGGGCGCCTCGACCATCACCCAGCAGCTGGTACGTAACACCATCCTGCAGGAGGAGCAGTTCGATTCGACCATCGAGCGTAAGGTGCGCGAAGCCTACATCGCCATCAAGATGGAAGAGATGTACTCCAAGGACGAAATCCTCATGATGTACCTCAACACCATCTATTACGGCCATGGCGCCTACGGCATCGAGGCAGCGGCAGAGACCTATCTGTCCAAGAGCGCCGCCGACCTCACCCTGAGCGAGGCCGCGCTGCTCATCGGCCTTCCCAACTCGCCGTCGCAGTATGACCCCACGGTCAATCCCGACCTGGCGCTGTCTCGCCGCAACAAGGTCCTCGACAACATGCTGCGCCTGGGTCACATCACGCAGGAGGAGCACGACGCTGCGCAGGCCGAGCCCATCACCCTCAACGTGACCGAGATTTCGGGCAGCGGCGTCGACGTCTACTCTCAGCCCTACTTTGTGGCCTATGTTAAGAAGCTTCTGGAGCAGGAGTTCTCCACCGACGTGCTCTTTAAGGGCGGCCTGACCGTCAAGACCACCATCGACCCCACGATGCAGCAGACTGCCGAGGAGGCCGTGCGCGCCCAGCTCGACACGCTTTCGCTCGACGGCCTGGACATGGGCATGGTCGTCGTCGACCCCAAGACCGGCTACATCAAGTGCATGGTGGGCGGATACGACTACAACGCCGACGAGAACCACGTGAACCACGCCACGGCCAAGCGTCCCGTGGGCTCCACGTTTAAGGCCTTTACGCTGGCCACCGCCATCCAAAACGGCATGAACCCCAACGTCACCCTCAACTGCAACTCGCCTCTTACAGCCAAGGGCACCACGACCAAGGTGCAAAACTACGCCAACCAAAGCTACGGCACCATCACGCTCAAGCAGGCGACGGCATACTCCTCCAACACCGGCTATATCCAAGTTGCAGAGGCTATCGGCAATAACAAGATCATGTCGCTCGTCAAAAAGCTCGGCATCGATCCTTCTAAGGACAATATCGAGGACGTTCCCGTCATGACGCTCGGCACCGGCTCCATCTCGCCGCTCGAGATGGCCGCGGCCTACGCCACGTTCGCCAACGGCGGTTACTATCGCCAGCCAATCGCCATCACCGAGATCGATTCGCGTACCGGCTCGGTGCTGTACCAGCACACCGATAACCCCTCGCAGGTGCTCTCCACCGGCGAGGCCG
>CABRLT010000302.1 GCA_902471785.1 uncultured Collinsella sp. | reverse complement strand
CCGTGAGGGAAGGCAGCTCCCTCGTGGCGGCTGACATTTGCCCAGATAAAACCTACCAAAATAACCCCGTCTACTCTTTGAGCCAGAGCCGACACTAATTCAAATGGCGAAATCAAAGGGCGTTCTCCGTATGGAAGGCGCCCTTTTTCATCGCAGGATGTTTTGCGTGGCAGTCATAAGGCCCAGTCGGTTACTGACGCCGAGCTTGCGATAGATGGCGTTGACGTGCTTCTTTACGGTTGACTCGCTTATGAAAAGCTCGTTTGCCATCTGTTTGTTTGTTTTGCCGTCGAGCATGAGCTGCATGACTTCGGCTTCGCGCGGTTGGATATTGTGTTCTGTAATGAAGGCGTTCAGATGGTTTGTGTCTTCGGTCTGGGTGAGTTTAATGCCCCGAGGATAGAGGTTGGCGAGCGCGAGGCTCGCGTGCCGAGCGATTTCGAGCAGGATTGCGAGCTCGGTGTCGGTGAAGTCCCCGGCCGTGCGTTCGCGAAACAGGGTGATGCTTCCCAGCGGGCTGTCGTTGTGCGCGAGCGTGGCCGTGCAGCCAAAGTAGACGCCCTGCGGTTCCATCCATTTGCGATAGATGGGCGTGGCGTCGCGTCGCTCGACGTCGACGAGGTCGAGGTCGCGGTAGACGCCGACCTTATGTAGGTCAAAGCTCCATGTTGTATAGTCCATCGCGGCGTAGCGGTTGTAGTAGTCGCTCAGCGCGCGGTCGTCCATTCCGCTGCTTGCGGGGTGGACGTAGCGTGGCGCATCACTGCTTGCCGCTTCGATCAGGTCGAACATGGCGATCCGATGAGGCACGAGTCCTGTCGTTCCCTCGAGGGTCTCCTTTTGCAGCATATCGACACCGTGTGATGCGTGGATTGCGAGTGCGAGCTCGTTGAGGGCGGTCCAGGTCGTACTGTCCAGCTCAATAGTTTGCTGTTTATTGCATGGGGGCATAGGGCGTCCTTTCCATTGTGGAACCCAGTATGTCATGTTCTCGGCCTGAATAGAACTTTAGGTCAGCGAATGGTATACCGTCGGTCGCTGAAAGGGGCTCGAGGGACCATTGAGAACATCTCGGTGCGGCCGCATCATGGTCTCGTCAAGCAAAAGCACCGAAATTTAGGAGCTTGAAATGAAGACCATCTACGAGAGTGAGTCCACACCTAAGAAGGACGGGTTCTATATGCCCGGCGAGTATGAGGAGCAGGAGCGTACCTGGATTCTGTGGCCGCATCGCTCCGACGTGTGGCGCTGCGGTGCCAAGCCGGCGCAGAAGGTCTTCACCGAGATCATCAAGACCGTTGCACGTTTTCAGCCCATCACCGTTGGTGTCAATGCCGAGGATTTCCCTGCGGTGTGCGAGATTTTCGATGGCGTTGAGAACGTGCGCGTTATCCACATGGAGTACAACGACAGCTGGATTCGCGACCCCGGCCCGGCGTTCCTTGTTAATGACAATGGTGAGGTTGCTCTTTCGCACTTCCACTTTAATGCTTACGGCGGTTTCATTGACGGCCTGTATTTCCCGTGGGACAAGGACGCTTCCATTGGCCTGCAGGTGGCACAGCTCGAGCAGGTTAACCGCTATCGTCCCGAGGATTACATCCTCGAGGGCGGCTCGTTTAACTGCGACGGCCAGGGCGCCGTGGTGACCACCGAGATGTGCCTGCTCAATGAGGATCGCAACCCCCAGTACACCAAGGAGCAGATCGAGGAGAAGCTTGCCGAGTACCTGGGCATCGAGAAGGTCATTTGGATCAAGGATGGCATCGACCCGTTTGAGACCAACGGGCACGTGGACGACGTCGCATGCTTTTGTGCGCCCGGCGAGGTCTGCTGCATGTGGACCGATGATCCCAACCATAAGTTCTACAAGGAGTGCCAAGAGGCGTATAAGACGCTTTCCGAGACGACGGATGCCCGTGGCCGCAAGCTCAAGATCCACAAGGTGATTATGCCTGCGACCTCGGTATATATGACCGAAGAGGAGGCCAGCACGATTGACCCCGTCGAGGGCGTGCTGCCGCGTACCCCCGAGGATGCTTTCGAGCCGAGTTACCTCAACTTCCTGCCCATCAACGGTGCGGTGCTTGTACCGCAGTTCGGCGATCCCAATGACGCCCAGGCGCTCAAGGATATCCAGGCTGCTTATCCGGACCGTGAAGTCATCGGTATCATGACTCGCGAGGTTATCTACGGCGGCGGCAACATCCACTGCATCACCCAGCAGCAGCCCAAGGCGCGCTGCAAGTAGAGGCGGTT
>CABRLT010000301.1 GCA_902471785.1 uncultured Collinsella sp. | reverse complement strand
TAGACCTTTTGGTCATGCCGTCCTCTTTGAATGACAAGTTGTTCGCTCTCGTGCCCGCGTAACTAAATACGCTCTGCAATCTCGTGGATGAGGTAGTTGGTCTTTTCCCAGCCCAGGCACGGGTCGGTGATGGACTTGCCAAAGACGCCGCCGTCGACTGCCTGGTTACCGTCCTCCAGGTAGGACTCGATCATAAAGCCCTTGACCAGCTTGGAGATGGACTCGTTGCGGCGGCAGCTGTCGAGCACCTCCTTGCAAATGCGGTACTGCTCCAGCGGTCGTTTGCCCGAGTTGTCGTGGTTGCAGTCGATGACCGCAGCCGGGTTGGCGTAGCCGGCGTGTTCGGTGTAGCGCTCGGCCAGGCGCTCCAGGTGCTCGTAGTGATAGTTGGGGTAGGTGCGACCGTCGAGGCCGATATAGCCGCGCATGACGGCATGTGCGAGCGGGTTGCCGTCGCACTCGACTTCCCAGTTGCGGAAGATAAAGCTCTGGTGTGCCTGGGCGGCATAGATGGAGTTGAGCATAACGGTGGTGGAACCGGCGGTGGGGTTTTTCATGCCCACGGGTACCGAAATGCCGCTCGAGACCAGTCGATGCTCCTGGTTCTCGACCGAGCGCGCGCCCACGGCGACATAGCTCAGCAGGTCGACGAGGTACTGGTAGTTGGAGGGATAGAGCATCTCGTCGGCGGTGAAGAAACCCGTCTCCTCAATCACGCGCAAGTGCATGTGGCGGATGGCCTTGACGCCCTCGAGCAGGTCATCCGGCGCCTCGGGGTCGGGGTTGTGCAGCAGACCCTTGTAACCGGTGCCCTTGGTGCGGGGCTTGTTGGTGTAGACGCGCGGGATGATAACGAGCTTGTCTTTGACTTCCTCGGCGACCTTGGCCAGGCGGTTCATGTACTCGAGTACCGAGTCCTCGCGGTCTGCAGAGCACGGGCCGATAATGAGTACCTTGCGTGCGTCCTCGCCGGTAAAGATCTTGGCGACCTCGGCGTCGAACTCCTGCTTTTTGGCGGTGAGCTCGGCTGAAAGCGGCATTTCCTCGCGGATCTCCATGGGGATCGGCAGTCTACGTTTGAATTCCATGGCCATAGGGGCCTCCTCATCTATAGAAAGCTATTGAGCGCATTGTCGAGTGCTCGGCATTATCCGCTGTCGCACGCTAAAGTGCAAGCGAAACCTGCCAAAAAGGGGCAGGTTTATTTAGGCGGGTTTTATCTGGGGAAACGATGACCGCCTTGAGGGAGCTGCTTTCCCTCACAGCAGTCTTCTAACAGAAAAAAACCAAGTGAGTAGACTATTTGCAGGAGGCCGAGCACACCCCGAAACGTCACCGCTCTGACCTGCGGCTTTACTGGGCATTTGTCGCGATGTGCTCGGCAAATCCAAGAAAGTCTACTCACTTGCATCTGAGACGCGCCGGATAGGCAAAAACCGCCGCGAATGGGATCCGTCAAAAGACCCCGAGGAGACATTTCGAGCGCCACGAAACGCAAAAACGGGGGCACAGGTCATCCTGCGCCCCCGTTTACGAGCATATAAAGCCGATCAGCGTCAGCCCTACGCCGCTTCGTCGAACTGCGAGTTGTACAGGTCGGCGTAGAAGCCGCCCTGGGCGAGCAGCTCGTCGTGTGTGCCCTTCTCGACGATGTCGCCGTCGCGGATCACCAGGATCACGTCGGCGTTGCGGATCGTGGACAGGCGGTGCGCGATGACAAAGCTCGTGCGCCCCTGCATCAGGGCGTCCATGGCGCGCTGGATAAGCTCCTCGGTGCGGGTGTCCACGTTGGAGGTCGCCTCGTCCAGAATCAGCGCCGGGCGGTCGGCCAAAATGGCGCGTGCGATGGTCACGAGCTGGCGCTGGCCCTGCGAAAGGTTGGTGCCTTCCTCGTTGATCATAAAGTCGTAGCCGCCGGCGAGCGTATGGATAAAGTGGTCGCAGCGTGCGGCGCGTGCAGCGGCCTCGACCTCGGCATCGGTCGCGTCGGGGCGCCCGTAGCGAATGTTCTCGCGAATGGTGCCGTTAAACAGCCACGTATCCTGCAGCACCATGGCAAACTCGCCGCGCAGCGCCGCGCGGTCCCAGTCGCGCACGTCGACGCCCTCGACGCGCAGCGAACCGCCATCCACGTCGTAGAAACGCTGCAGCAGCTTAATGAGCGTGGTCTTGCCGGCGCCGGTGGGGCCGACGATGGCGATGGTCTGACCGGGCTGCGCCTCGCAGCTAAAGTCGTGGATGATGGTCTTGTCGGGCGTGTAGCCAAAC
>CABRLT010000300.1 GCA_902471785.1 uncultured Collinsella sp. | reverse complement strand
TGTTATACGTGCCACGGCGGCAGTGGTCGAGGGCCTCAGCAGAAGGCGTGGCCGAGCCCAGCACGAGCGGGCAGCGATAGCGACGCGCCATCTCGGCCGCCACTTCGCGCGCATGGTAGCGCGGGCTGGAACCCTGCTTATAGCTGGTCTCGTGCTCCTCGTCGATGATGATGAGGCCCAGGTCGCTGAGCGGGCAAAAGAGCGCCGAGCGGGCGCCCACGACCACGCGTGCGGCACCGCTGGCGACCATATCCCACTGGTCTAGGCGCTCACCGGCCGAAAGGCGCGAATGGAACACAGCAACCGTCTCGCCAAAGCGCGAGCGGAAGCGGCCGACAGTCTGGGCCGTCAGCGAGATCTCAGGCACCAGCACGCAGGCCGAGCGGCCGGCCGCGAGCACGCGCTCAATCGCCGAAAGGTAAACCTCGGTTTTGCCGGAGCCGGTGACGCCGTCGACCAGCACCACGTCGCCATGAGCGTCCAGACGAGCGCGCTCAATCTGCGCGAGTGCCTGCTGCTGACCGTTGGTGAGTGCGACCGGCGCCTTGCCGCTTGCCGAGGACAGCGTGGTCTGCTCGCTGCAGCCACGCCACGCACGGCGCTCCTCCACCACCACGACGCCGCGCTTTTCGAGCGCCTTGATAGTCGCCGACATGCTGTTA
Organism: uncultured Collinsella sp.; assembly: GCA_902471785.1. GTDB lineage: Bacteria > Actinomycetota > Coriobacteriia > Coriobacteriales > Coriobacteriaceae > Collinsella. Next base: position 1,635 of record CABRLT010000300.1, on the reverse strand, counting down.
TAGAGCAGGTTGAGGTCGCGCGTCGTGACCGGTCCGCACTGGAGCGCCTCGATGAGCTGACGCTGACGAACCGCCGTTTTGGGAGGCGTATAGTCGAAGCCCTCGGGCGTAAGCATGACCCAACGGTTTTGGATAGGCTTGACGGCTGGGCGCTCAACCGACCATGCGCCGTCATCGCCCTTGACCACGCGCGGGCTGCCGCCCGGGGGCAAGAACAGGCGCAGGCACTCGGAAAGCGTTGCAACGTACTCGCGGCTCATCCAGCGTGCGATTCGAGCGGCCTCGGCGGTAAAGAGCGGTTTGCTGAGGATAGCCTCGATGGCTTTAATGCGCGCGGGGTCGAGGGCGTTGTTGCCCTGCAGGTCGCCCAGCTCGGGCGCGATATCGACGATATAGCCCGCGGCGGCACGGTTACCAAAGTGGACCAGGACCGTAGACCCAATCTGAGCCTCGTTGGCAAGGGACCGGGGGATGCCGTAGGCGAATGGCTCGGACAGCGCACGCGTCGGGATGTCGAGGACCACGCTCGCATAGGCGGCGACGGGTTCGGGTGCGGGCTCGGGCTGCGCCGGGGCGGCGGCAGGGGCCGCGGACTTCGGAGCTTCCTCCGGTTTCGGCGAACCAAACAGCGAAAGTTGCTCGACCATGGTCCCTGTACCTCCCATCCCATACGTCTACAGAAACAAGAGCCCCGCTCGGGTGAACGGGGCTCGGATACATACGTTTACGCGGCTACTACAGCGCCATCGTGCGGGCGCGGTCGATGCGCGCCAAGCAGTCGTCGCGGCCGACGAGCGCCATGGTCTCGCCCAGCGGAGGGCTCACCATGTTGCCGCAGACGGCGACGCGCACGGCCTGGAACACCACGCGCTTCTTGAGGTCCATCTGCTCGGGCAGCGGCTCAAGAGCGGTGTCGATGTTGGCGGCCGTCCACTCGGTAACGCCCTCGAGCGCGGCCTTGGCAGCGTCCAGAATGGCACCCATGCCCTCCTTGGCCAGGCCCTTGTTGACGGACTTCTCGTCATACTCGAGCGTCTCGGCCGTAGCGAAGATGGGAGCGGCGACGGTCACGGCGTCGGCCGGCATCTTGGTGCGCGGCTTGACGATGGCGGCAAGCGCGTCGATCCAGTCCTCGCCGTACTCAACATTGCCCTCGATGAGACCCGCCTCGTGCAGCTCGGGGACCATGATCTCGTCGGCAAACTGAGCATCGGACATGCCGTTGATGTACTCGGCATTGACCCAGTCGAGCTTCTTGGGATCGAAGGTCGCCGGGTTCTTGGAGATGCGGTCGAGCGAGAACTTGCTGGCCAGGACATCGCGCGGGATGATCGTGGTTTCGCCGTCGAGCGACCAGCCGAGCAGCGCCAGGTAGTTGACAAAGGCGTCGGACAGGTAGCCGGCGTCGCGGTACTCCTCCACCGAGGTGGCGCCGTGGCGCTTGGAGAGCTTTTTGCCGTCGGCGCCCAGGATCATGGAGATGTGAGCGAACGTGGGCACGGGAGCGCCGAGGGCCTCGTAGACCATGACCTGACGCGGGGTGTTGGACAGGTGGTCGTCGCCGCGGATGACATGGGTGATCTTCATCATGGCGTCGTCGACGACGGTCGCGAAGTTATACGTGGGCGTACCGTC
>CABRLT010000299.1 GCA_902471785.1 uncultured Collinsella sp. | reverse complement strand
CGCCGCCATCGACTGCACCATGGCCGATGGCCCCGACCTGCCGCTCCTGCGTCAGGCGACTGAGGAATTCCCCGGCCTTCCTATCATTTGCGAGGGTCGCGTGCATACGCCCGAGGAGGCTCGCGCCGCGATCGATGCTGGCGCCTGGGCCGTTGTCGTCGGCACCGCCATCACGCACCCCACGAGTATTACGAGTTGGTTCAAGGCTGCACTTGAGGCGTAAGACAGGCCTCGTATCCGCTCGGGGCGGTATACTCAATATAGGCAATTGACCGCGCGGGATCCGGGTTGCTGGGTCCCGCGCTTGTTTTCGGGAGGCAGCACATGCAAAAGGGAGATGCCATGGATGCGGCGGAGCGCTCGGAGCGCATCCCCGATATCGTCATCATCACCGGAATGTCCGGATCGGGCCGAACGCAGGCCATGCATGTGTTTGAGGACATGGGCTACTTTTGCATCGACAACTTGCCTCCGCGTCTGATCGCCCAGCTTGCCGAACTCGTCGGCATCAATACGGGCGTGGGCAGGCATCTTGCCGTCACCTGCGACCTGCGCAGCCAGGGTTTGTTCGATGAGCTGCTCGATGCCGTTGCCGCGCTCGAGGAGCGCGAGATGAGCTGTGACATCGTGTTTCTCGAGGCCTCTGACGAGGTGCTGATCCGTCGTTATAGCGAAAACCGCCGCCGCCACCCCATTGCCAAGCCGGGAGAGACTACGGCCGATGCGATTCAGCGCGAGCGCCTGCAGCTGCAGGGCGTGCGCGATCGAGCCGATATGATCATCGACACGAGCCGCCTGCGCACCTCTGCCCTGCGCAACAAATTGCGCATGGCGTTCTCCGAGCTGTCCGACCAGCAGCTCATGGACGTTCACGTGTTCTCGTTTGGCTTTAAGCACGGCATGCCCGTCGAGGCGGACATTATGATCGACGTCCGCTTCCTGCCCAATCCGTTCTACGATCCCGAGATGCGCACCATGACCGGTCTCGATAAGAAAGTCTCCGACTTTGTTCTGGACCATCCCAAGACCCAGGAGTTCTGGAAGGCCTGGACGCAGCTGCTCGATACGGTCATGCCCGGCTATATCGCGGAGGGCAAGCCACAGCTTTCTATTGCCATCGGCTGCACGGGCGGTCAACACCGCAGCGTTGCCATCGCCGAGGCCACGGCACGTTATTTAGAAGGTGCCCAGTATCACGTGAGTATTTCCCATCGCGACCTGTCGCGCGCCAACACGAAAGCATAGGTCTGCATGTCGTTTACCGCCGAGGTGCGTGACGAGCTCGCGCGCTGCGAACCCGAATGTGAATACTGCGATTTGTCGACGCTTGCCGCCCTGACGCGTGTGAGCGGTACACTTTCGCTGGCCGGCTCCGGGCGGTATCGTTTGACGGTCGCGACCGAGACGGGTGCCGTCGCGCGCACGATGATCACACTGACGCATCGCATCCTTAAGCTCAAAACGGAATTCACCGTTCGTAAATCGGTCTTGCATAAGGTCCGTAACTATCTCATTACCCTGCCCGATCAGCCCGACCTGGACAAGGCTCTGGTGCTGCTGGGCATTCTCGACCGCAGGGGAGGGCTCGTCGCTGGTGTTCCCCGGCACATCGTTGCCCGTCCCTGCTGCAGGCTTGCCTACATCCGCGGCGCGCTCATCGCCGGCGGTTTCGTGGCCGATCCACGCGGCGATTTTCATTTGGAGATTGCGGTGCAGGGCGAGCAGTATGCCCGGGGGCTTTGCGATCTATTGGAGCAGATTGGGGTCCATGCGCGCGTTAACGCGCGGCGCGGATCCTTTGCCGTCTACATTAAGAGCGCCGAGGAGATCGAGCAGCTTCTAAAGCTGGTCGGCGCCAAGCGCAGCGTTGCCGAGATCGAGGAAGCGCGCGCGGTCAAATTGGTTAAGAACGACGTAAACCGTCGCGTGAATGCCGAGCTGGCCAATCAGACCAGAAGTGCGGGTGCCGCCCAGCATCAGCTTGCGTTGATCGATGAGCTCGAACAGCGGGGTTTGCGCGACACGCTTCCGGACGCCTTGGCGGTCTTTTGCGACCTGCGCGAGCGCTATCCTGATCTGTCACTGCGCGATCTGGGGGAGATGGCTGACCCTCCCTTGTCGAAGTCGGCCCTCTACCATCGAGTTTTGAGGCTTGAAAAGCTCATTGAAGCAAACAGGTAGTTGAGCGAAACTGCTTATATAGGGATTGAACTGCTGTTTTACTCTTTAAAACGTTTTAACGTAAATTTGATTTTCAATTTCGAGCATTCTCGTGAAATTCAAGTCAAAAAAAAGGTA
>CABRLT010000298.1 GCA_902471785.1 uncultured Collinsella sp. | reverse complement strand
CGAGGTAGCCCTCCTGGTCGAAGTGCATGATCTCGATCTTCTCGGTCTCCTTCATTCCCGCTCCTTTCACGAGCAGTTTGAATTGTCGCACGGAATGAACGGGCTTGCCGCCCCGTCGCACCGCTTAACCTTGTGGACATCTTGGCCCCAAGCTCAACAATTCAAAGGTTCTTAATACCAGTGAACGATTACAGGTTAGCCGTTTTTAATACCGATTTTATGATTTCATCCTCCCCTCTCGGTAGACGGTCAGTTTTTGCCGCTCATCGGTCAAGCGACATATATCCGTAAAAACGAGTTGTAGGTATATCCGCCGGCGTCGCCGCGGGTAAAAGACTTGGCATGCTCGATTGCCTGCCCACTCGAGTCATAGGTCAGGCCTTCCAGCACGAGCGCCAGATCGCCCGGCTCAAGATTGAGCAAACTCGCATCGCGTGCGCCCAGCGCCTCGATATCGAGTTTCTCTACCGACTGATCTGGCTTGCGTCCCAACATATCGTAGGTCTCGAACAGGCTGAAGACCGAAATGTCCACGTCTTCGATGCCCGGAAACAGCAGGCACGGAATCAGTGTCATCTCGATCGATACGGGCTCACCATCGATGCAGTTGAGGCGGCGCACCGAGTAAAGCAGATCGTCCTCGGCGATGCCAAACAAGTCGGCATAATACGGGCCGGCGTAGCGTTTGGAGCGCGCCAGGATGCGCACCGACGGCGTCGCGCCCGATGCCAAAACCGACTGGCGGAAGCCGCCCTTGCGTTCGTGCTCGTCAAACCACTTGTGTCCCACAAAGGCGCCTTTGCCCTGCACGCGACGAATCTGGCCACTTTTGACCAGCTCGTCCATGGCGCTTCGGATTGTCAGGCGTGTCGTGCCAAACTCCTCGGCCAGCTCGTTTTCGGACGGAATCATCGAGCCCGTCGGGTAGTCGCCGCGCTCGATTCGCTCCGCAATGCAGCGGCGAATTTGTTTGTAAACCGGCAAGTCTTCTACTGCATCAGCCATTCGACACCCACCTTCGTCGCAACGCCGTCTGCCTCGCCGTTATCGGCAAAACGATACTTGGTCGACAGAATCACGGACTTGCAATACTCGACAAAGCCATCGTTCTCGTCACGCTCGTGCGAAGCCTTGTAAAACACCGGCGTGCCCTCCTGAGCACCCAGCAACTTGGCCTCGTCGGCGTTCAGACGGCTGATGGAAATATGCTCCTTGCCGTGCGCCACATGGACATTCCCCTCTTTGAGCAAAACGTCGTAGAGGCTTTCCTGCTCAAAATCGTGATCGGGAAGCGAGGGGCACAAAGACAGATTGACGTGAGCCGTCTCAATCGACGCCGGGGAACCATTAACCACGCGCACGCGCCGAATGCAGAAGAGCGGCATGCCCAGGTCGATCTGGGCTTTTTGGGCCAGATCGATATCGGCGTACACGACCTTGGACCAAACCAGGTGTGCGGTCGACTTTGAGCCAACCCTCTCCACCGCCTGCGTATAGTTCCATGTTTCCTGAAAGATATTCAGCGGTTTGGGAGGACACACATAGGTGCCCGAACCGCGGCGGCTTTCCAAAGTTCCGCACGAAATAAGACGCGTGATCGCAGCGCGCAACGCCGTGCGCGACACGCCCAGCTCTTCACAGAGCACACGCTCGGCGGGCAGCCGGTCACCACCCTGCAGGTCATAATGTTTGATATACCAAAGAATGCCCTCAAAGGCGCGATCTTTGGGCGGAATCGCATATGGTTCACTCGACATGGGCAAGGCTCCTCAACCGCTTGATGCTGCGGGCATCATTGCTCCGGACGCCCCATGGCGTCGAAGGCTTCTTTGATCTGCTCCGCAACGTTCCGATACGATCGATATAGGCCGGAGTCTCGCTTGACTTCGCCCGCGGTCACCGGAATCTCAAGCTTCGAAATCTCATCCTCGCCGGTTTGCACGGCAACGATGACACCCATACCAAGGCACATATTACGCTTGGCGGCGTTATTTTTGGTAGCCTGAGCTGGATTAATCAGAATCTGCTGAGCGAGCTCACGATTGCTGAGCTCTGGCACATCCTCGGGATTTCCAGTCTCAACGATCTCGCACTGCAGCACATCCGCATAGTCAAAGATCTTTGGCTGCGCACCACGCTGATGCACAGCCCACTTACGACGCGTGGCATCCTGGTAGATAGCCGGCAAAAACGTAAACCGCGGCGGGTCCAAAATCGTATCCGTGATGGTAAACACATCGGGATCAAAGGCATCCTGCGGGTTTTTCTTCTTGAACAGCCCCATATCAGCCTCCCGTA
>CABRLT010000297.1 GCA_902471785.1 uncultured Collinsella sp. | reverse complement strand
TAGCCAAAGCGGCGAATCTGGGCCTCGTCGTCACGCCAGCCGGCCTTGACCTTCACGTCCAGCTCCAAAAAGACCTGGGTGCCAAAGATGCGCTCAAGGTCGCGACGGGCGTCGATGCCGATATGTTTGATCATCTCGCCGCCCTTGCCGATGATGATGCCCTTTTGGCCCTCGCGCTCGACGTAAATGGTGGCGTGCACGCGCAGCACCTTCTTGGTCTGCTCAAGCGCATCGCAAATCACGCCCACGGAGTGCGGAATCTCATCACGGGTGCGGCGCAAGACCTTCTCGCGCACAAACTCGGCAACGAGCGTCTCATCGGAAGCGTCGGTACCCATGTCCTCTGGGAACCAACGCGGACCCTCGGGCAAAAAGTGCGCAACGGTCTCGATGAAGGCATCGACGTTAAAGTTCTTGACCGACGACGTCACGATCTCGTCGTCATATTCCATAAGCTCGTGGGCGGCCTTAAGCTGCTCCATGACCTGTGCGGGGTCGGCTTCATCGGCCTTGGTGAGCACCAGGACCTTCTTGGAACGGGCATTCTTGACGCGTTCGGCAACCCAGGCGTCTCCCCTACCGATAGGCATAGTGGCATCGATCAAAAACGCGACGACGTCAACATCGTTCAGCTCGAACAGCGCGCTCTTGTTGAGCTCGGATCCCAGGCCATCCTTGGGCTTGTGAATACCCGGGGTATCGACAAAGACCAGCTGGTAGCCGGGACGGTTGACGACGGCGCGCATGCGACGGCGGGTCGTCTGTGCCACCGGCGAGGTGATGGCGACCTTTTTGCCATAGCAGGCGTTGAGCAGCGTGGACTTGCCGGCGTTGGGGGCGGTTGACGACGGCGCGCATACGGCGGCGGGTCGTTTGGGCCACCGGTGAGGTGATGGCAACCTTTTTGCCATAGCAGGCGTTGAGCAGCGTGGACTTGCCGGCGTTGGGACGACCGACCAGGGCGACGAAGCCGCTGCGGAACCCGGGCTCAACGTCGCCAAAGCCCATGGGGGCATCATCCTCGTCACACAGGGCGTCGAGTTCTTCGTCGCTCATGCCCTCAAACGGGTCGAACTCCTCGACTTCCTCATAGGCCTCGGTCGCCTTAGCATCCGGGGACTCGTCGTCCAAAATCTCATCGGTAGGCTGCATATTGTCGGACATGGGAATCCCTTTCTAAATAAAGCCGAGCGAGTGGGCAAATACCAGCAAGCCCACAATCGCGGCGGTGATGGAAAGAACGTATACAGAGGCGGCGGCGATGTCCTTGGCGCGTTTTGCCAGCGGATGGAGCTCCTGGGTCGCCAGATCGACAATGGCCTCCATGGCGGTATTGCACAGCTCGCCGTGAATCACCAGGCCGCAGCAGATGATAATCGTGGCCCACTCGGCAATGTCGAGCCCCACGATGCAGCCGGCAATGACGGTGCACACGCCCGCCACGAGCATGACCTTAATGTTGCGCTCGGTCTTGACGGCGGTGACGAAGCCCTCCATGGCGTAAGAAAACGACTTTAAGAAGGACGGATGGTCCTTGTTCGATCCGGGAATCATAGACGGCTCCTAGTCGTGGGCGTGGTTGGTGATGGGGCCGACGTGGACTAGCTTGGGGTCCTCGCCGCGCTCGAGCGCCAGATCGCGCAGGATGGCGTCCTCGCGGGCCTCCATGACCTCGGCCTCGTCGTCCTCGATATGGTCATACCCCAGCAGGTGCAGCATGCCGTGTACGAGCATCAGGCGGCACTCGTCGGCAGGGCTATTGCCAAAGCCGGGGGCCTGACGGGCAATGACCTGCGGGGCCAAGATGATATCGCCGAGCTCGAGCGTCTCGTCGGCGGGAATATCCTCGTCAAAGGCCGAGTCGCATTCAAACGAGAGCACATCGGTGGTGCGGTCGATGCCACGCCACTCGTGGTTGAGCTCGTGCATCTCGTCCTCGTCGACATACGAAAGGGAAATCTCGACTTCACGTTCAACGCCCTCGGCGGCAAGCACAACCTCGCAGATGTGCTCCACTTCCTGCGCGTCGAGCAGCGTATCGAGCACGGCATCGTTGCTGATCAATACACTCAACGGGACTCCTTTCGGTCGCGCGAGCGCTGCTCACGCACGTCATCATAAGCATCGTATGCCTCGACGATACGACCCACCAGGGCATGGCGCACCACATCGGCGCGCTCCAGGTGTGCAAACGCCACATCGTCGACACGGCCCAAAATCTTCTCGACATCCGCCAAGCCACCACGACGACCCACCAGGTCGCGCTGGCTGAGGTCGCCGGTAATCACGAACTTGGAGTT
>CABRLT010000296.1 GCA_902471785.1 uncultured Collinsella sp. | reverse complement strand
ATCATCTGCCTGGACCACGGCCGCATCATCGAGCGCGGCAACCACGACGAGCTGATCGCCAAGCGCGGGTATTACTACCAGCTCTACACCGGAGCGTTTGAGCTGGAGTAGATCTGGCAACCCGGAACTACGCCGCAACGCATAAGCCCCCGCAGTTCATATGAGCTGTGGGGGCTTTTTTCATGCCAGCCGGAAACCGTATCCCACTTTTCGGGCCCAGAATGGGATGCCGTTTCCCGCTGGACCCCCTCCGGGAAACGGCATCCCATTTCAAGGGAGTAAACCGGGATGTAGTTTCCCCTAACGGCACCTTTGGGAAGCCGCATCCCACTCTAGACGCACAAAACGGGATGAGCTTTCCCATGGTGATCCAAGACCAGAAGCATGTCCGATAGCGCAGCCAGGTCAAGAACAACAAGGCAAGCGTCACGCCAATTTGGACGAGCGTCTGCTGCAGTTTGAGGCTGCTGGCCCATATGGTAGAGTTAACCACCCATGAATTTCAGCACACTGCGTGCTACCTGCTCTTTTGTCATTTAGGGGAGTGAACTTGTGAATACTTCTGTCGCCAAGAAGGCCAGCCAGGCGGTGCGCCTGCTCATGATGGTGCTCACGGCAGTTCTCATCTTCTTCTTCATCAATGTTATGCTGCTCGTCTCCGATATCCAGGGCACGGCGCGTGTGGTCAACTACGCCGGCCTGGTACGCGGCACCACGCAGCGCATCGTGAAGCTCGAGGACGCAGGCCAGTCACAAGACGACCTGCTCAAGGCCGTGGATTCATACATTAACGGCTTGCGCTACGGAAGCGACGACCTCAATCTCGTCCGTCTCGACGACGATGAGTATCAGGCAAAAATGACCGAGCTTGCAAATTATTTTGATGAGCTTTGCACCGAGATCATCCGCGTGCGCGAAGTCGGCTATGAGAACACCGACATCATCTCCATGAGCGAGGAGTTCTTTGGCATTTGCGACGATGCTACGCGACTCGCAGAGGACTACTCTCAGGAGAAGGCGTCGGCGCTCAACTATCTCGAGGGCTTGGTGATCATCGACATCGTGGGCTTGGTGGCGACCTTTGCGGTCGAACTTGTTCGCGCGGTGCGCACTGCCGCGCTCAACCGAGAGCTGCAGAGCAAAGTCTATCTCGACGAAGCCACGGGACTGCCCAACAAGAACAAGTGCGAGGAGATCTTGGGGCAGGAGCGGCCTGTCTCCGCGGAGGCGCCCGTTGCGGTGTGCGTCTTCGACCTTAACAATCTGCATACGGTCAATAACAACTTCGGCCACGAGAAGGGCGACGAATACATCCGTTCTTTTGCCCAGCAGCTGGGGTGCGTGGCGTCCGAGACCTGCTTTGTGGGCCGCGACGGTGGCGATGAGTTTATCGCGGTGCTGCGGGATGCCGATCGAGCTGCCGTGGAGTCCTGTCTCGCTCGGGTTCGTGCGAACGTGAACGAGCATTCCGAGGCTCATCCCGACATGCCTATCAGCTATGCAGTGGGCTACGCGCTTTCCAGTGATTTTGATGAACCGCCTACGATGCGCGAGCTCTTTTCCCAGGCCGACAAAAACATGTACATCGACAAGAACCGCGTAAAGACAGCTGAGGCAGCCGGGCTGCAACGCGAGGACCGCTAAACCCGTCCCAAATGAGCTATTTGAGAAGTTGTGCCATGGCGTTGACGAATTTTTGGACTTGGAGGGTGGGCTCGAGCGGATAGTGCAGAAAGACTGGCACCTCGCGACCGCATAGGAACGGCACGCCCACAAAGGCCGGGTGCACCCCCGACCACGCCCCGCAGGTGAGCACCGCGTCGCCCTTTTCCTCCGCCTCGTTAAAGAGCGCAAAGTCGAAGCTATCCACATCGATCACGTCCACACCGCCGTCGGCCAAAAGGTCGATACGCAGACTGTCCATGGCGTCGTTGCCGTGGCGGAGCACGCGCAGGCGCATGCCCTCCAAGTCGGCAACCGTAATGCGTGTCGTGCGCGCCAGCGGGCTCGTGCGCGGCAGGTCGATATAAAACGGCACGTTAACGATGCGGAGCTTTTGACAGGTGTCGCCCCAGCGCGGTGTCGAAAAACTCGACTGCACCACATCCACCTCGCGACCAAGGCTGCGCATGACGGATTCGCGCTCGTCATAGAGGTCGCTTACCGGCACGATCTCGAAGCGCAGCGATGGCTCCAGATCGTGGATGCCCGACCACATCGACAGCGTCTGGCGCCCCGGGCACATCATCGACACGCCCAGGCGCACGGCACCGCCATCGCCCAGGCGCACGGCACCGCCA
>CABRLT010000295.1 GCA_902471785.1 uncultured Collinsella sp. | reverse complement strand
GCCGGCTGCTCAATCTTGAGCTCCGCCGCGCCCGAAAACGCGGGTCTCATCGGCGATCGAGTGCGTGTGGCAGCGGCGGATTCTGCCGACCGTGCCGCCCGTCAGGAGGCCCATGCTTCGATCCGCGAGCGCAAGGCAGATGCGCTTAACGCCCGCTCTCTGGAGGTGGGTGCCGCCCAGGCTGCTGCCGGTGCCGCCGTGCCCACCATCTCGCGCGGGCGCGTGACCTTTGTCGATGCTGCCTTGCCGCAGGGCGTGGTGGTGCCCGATGCCAACCTGGCCGTGTTCTCAATCGCCGACCTCAACGCCCGCATGGACGCCAATCGCGCGCGCAGCCGCCGCAAGGTGGACATTACGCAGATCACGTTCCCGTTTAAGCCGGGCGACTACGTGGTGCACGCCACCCACGGTATCGCGCTCTTTAGCGAGGTCGCGCGCCAGGAAGTGGGCGGCAAGGAGCGCGACTACTTTTTGCTGGAATATGCCGACGGCGACAAGCTCTACGTGCCGCTGGAGCAGGTTGACCGCATTACGCGCTACGTTGGTCCCGACGGCGATAAACCGCGCTTGACCAGGCTCAACACCGCCGACTGGACGCGGGCCACCAACAAGGCGCGCAAGAATGCCAAAAAGCTGGCGTTTGACCTGGTCGACCTTTATACGCGCCGCTCGTCGATTACCGGTATCGCCTGTCCGCCCGATACGCCCGAGCAGATCGAGATGGAGGAGAGCTTCCCCTACGACGAGACGCGCGACCAGCTGGAGGCTATCGCCGACATCAAGGCCGACATGGAGGCGCCCAAGCCCATGGACCGCCTGCTGTGCGGCGACGTGGGTTTCGGCAAGACCGAGGTCGCCCTGCGCGCGGCCTTTAAGTGCGTGGACTCCGGCCGTCAGGTCATGGTGCTCTGCCCCACGACCATTCTGGCCCAACAGCACTACGAGACATTCTTTGAGCGCTTTGCCCCGTTTGGCCTGGAGGTCGAGGTGCTCAGCCGTTTCCGCACCCCGGCGCAGCAAAAGCGCGCGCTCAAGGCGTTTGCCGAGGGCACGATTGATGTGCTCATCGGCACGCACCGCTTGCTTTCTGCCGATGTGAACCCCAAGAACCTGGGCATGGTGATCATCGACGAAGAGCAGCGCTTTGGCGTGCAGCACAAGGAGCAGCTCAAAAACCTGCGCGAGCAAATCGACGTGCTCACGCTCTCGGCAACGCCTATTCCGCGAACCATGCAGATGGCCACGAGCGGCGTGCGCGACATGAGTCTGATCACCACGCCGCCGACCGGGCGTCGTCCCGTGATCGTGCACGTGGGGGAGTACGACCCCGACGTGGTGAGTGCGGCGATTCGCCTGGAGGTGGGCCGCGGCGGTCAGGTGTATTACGTGTCCAACCGCGTCAAGACTATCGACGACGCCGTGGCGCGCGTGCACGAGGCCGCGCCCGAGGCGCGCGTGGGGGTGGCGCACGGCAAGATGAGCCCGCGCGAGGTCGAGGACGTGATGATCGAGTTCGCGACCAAGAAGATTGACGTGCTTATCGCCACGACCATCGTTGAGAGCGGTATCGACAACGCGACCGCCAACACGCTCATCATCGAGGACTCGCAGCGTCTGGGCCTGGCACAGCTCTACCAGCTTAAGGGCCGCGTGGGCCGCTCGGCCACGCAGGCATACGCGTACTTTATGTTCCCCGGCGAGCTGCCGCTTACCGAGGAGGCCACGGCACGCCTGACTGCACTTTCAGAGTTCCAGGACCTGGGCAGCGGCATGCGCATCGCCATGCGCGACCTGGAGATTCGCGGCGCCGGCTCGCTTATGGGCGCCGAGCAGCATGGCAACTTGTCGAGCGTGGGCTTTGACCTGTTTACGCAGATGCTGGGCCAAGCCGTGGCCGAGGCGCGCGGCGATGACGATGCCGGCGTGGAGGCGGCGAGCGTGGGCATCAACCTGCCGGCCGACTACTTCTTGTCCGAGGAGTACCTACCGGCGGTGGATCAGCGCGTGCTCGTGTACCGTAAGCTCGCAGCGGCCGAGGACCTTGAGAGCATCGATGAGGTGCAGGAGGAGACCGAGGCTGCGCATGGCGAGCTGCCGTTGGCGGGACTCAACCTGTTCAACCGCGCTCGCATTCGTATTCGCGGCGAGCGCCTGGGGCTCGAGAGCGTCACGCTCAGCGGTGGACGCATTACCTTCCTGGGGGTTGACGTGCCCAAGAAGGTGGCCTTTGAGCTTAAGACCCGCTATGGCGCGGTGAACTTTCCCAAGAGCCGCAAGCTGTCGGTGCCCTACAAGGCGGGCGCCGGCGCGA
>CABRLT010000294.1 GCA_902471785.1 uncultured Collinsella sp. | reverse complement strand
GCCACCATCACGCGCACGGCCGGCGCCAAGCTCTTTAACTCCACGCCCATGGAGCAGACCGTGTGGATGAGCCACCGCGACGCCGTTTCCGAGGTGCCCGAGGGCTTTACCGTTACCGCCAGCACTGACGTGTGCCCGGTTGCCGCCATGGAGTGCGTCGAGCGCAAGATTTTCACCACGCAGTTCCACCCCGAGGTCAAGCACTCCGAGTATGGTCAGCAGCTGCTGAGCAACTTCCTGTTTGAGATCTGCGGCCTGGAGCCCAACTGGAGCATGGACAACCTGGTCGAGACCATGACGGCCGAGTTCCGCGAGAAGGTCGGCGACGACCGCGTGATTCTGGCCCTGTCCGGTGGCGTCGACTCCTCCGTCGTGGCTGCGCTGGGCGCTCGCGCCGTGGGCAAGCAGATGACCTGCGTGTTCATCAACCACGGCCTGCTGCGCAAGGGCGAGCCTGAGCAGGTGGAGGAGGTCTTCACCAAGCAGTTTGACGTCGACTTTATCCACGTCCACGCCGAGGAGCGTTATGCCGAGCTTCTGGCCGGTGTGACCGAGCCCGAGGAGAAGCGCCGCATCATCGGTACGCAGTTCTGGAAAGAGTTCTTCGCCGTGGCGCAGCAGCTCGAGACCGATGGCAAGCCGGTCAAGTACCTGGCTCAGGGCACCATCTACCCCGACATCATCGAGTCCGGCGCTCGCAAGACGGGCGGCAAGACGGCCACCATCAAGAGCCATCACAACCTAATCCCGTTCCCCGAGGGCGTGCACTTCGACCTCATCGAGCCGCTCGACCACTTCTTTAAGGACGAGGTCCGCGCGCTTGGTCTGGCACTGGGCCTGCCGGGTCACATCGTGTTCCGCCAGCCCTTCCCGGGCCCGGGTCTTGCCATCCGCATCATCGGTGCGGTCGACAAGGAGAAGCTCGAGATCCTCAAGAACGCCGACGCTATCGTGCGCGAGGAGCTCGACGCCTACAACCAGCGTCTGTTTGAGCAGACCGGCGAGCGCAACTCCGAGCACAGCTGCTGGCAGTACTTCGCGGTCCTGCCCGACATTAAGTCCGTCGGCGTTATGGGCGACGAGCGCACCTACCAGCGCCCGATCATCCTGCGTGCCGTCGAGTCCAGCGATGCTATGACCGCCGACTGGGCCAAGCTGCCCTACGACGTGCTGGCCCGCATCTCTGGCCGCATCGTTGCCGAGGTCCCCGGCGCCAACCGCGTGTGCTACGACATCACGTCCAAGCCGCCCGCGACCATCGAGTGGGAGTAGGCCGATAGGGTTCTGACCTGCGATTTTGAGTGCCGCACTGTGCCGCTGAGTTTCGTTTCGTACGAGAGTCATGACAAAGCCACCAGCGACGGAGATGAGTAAAAGCGATTAAAGAGCCTCCGTTCCCTGCGTTGGGACGGAGGCTCTTTCTTTGCCGTTTTACTCCCTTGTCTCCGTTCGGGGATTATTTCTTGCTCATTTAGGGCTATTCGCGCTGAAAGATTTTGACTAGCTTGGTGTCCTTTATTTCGTAGACAATGTCTGCGACGTTCTCGACCAGCCTCTTATCGTGGGAGACGAACACTATCGTTCCGGCATAGGCGCTCATCATCTGCTCGAGGGCTTCGGCGCTCTTGATGTCCAGGTAATTTCCAGGCTCGTCCATGAGCAAGATGTTGTATCTGCCCAGCAGCATCTTCGCGAGTAGCAGCTTGATGACTTCGCCTCCCGAGAGAACGCCAACGTCCTTTGTCAGGTCGCGCGGTCCGATTCCCATAGAGGCGAGGATGCCTCGAATTTCGGTCATGCTGTACTCGCAACCATCCTGCATGAACGAGATCGCAGACTGACGGGCGTCGAACTTGTAGCCTGTTTGCTCGAAGTAACCGATCTCTGCCTTGGGAGAGATGTTGATACCGTCGGCGCGTCGAGCGATTGCCTTCAGCAGGCTGGTCTTTCCTGTACCGTTGCCACCGGTGATGGCCACTTTGGCACCGAGCGGTATCTCGAATTTCGCGTGGTCATAGAGCATGCAGTTGCCGAAGCTCAAGCTGAAATCGTCTGCCGAGATGGGAAATTTACTATGCAGTTCCAGGGCCTTGCTCTGGCGGAACCGCACGGCGCGAATGCTATCTGGGGCCTCAATCCCTTCGAGCGCTTCGAGGCGCTTCTCCATGTCCTTAGCCGCCTGGTACATCCTCTTCTGTTTGGTGCCGGTTGCTTTCTGATGCCCCAATCGACCTGCATACTCGTTGCTTTTTTTCGCAGCCTTCCGCTTGGCGTCGACCTGCCGTGCTTTTTTCCGTTGTTTTTCGATGGCGGCTTCGAGGCGATCGCGCTC